>CAWUMW010000267.1:0-3228 GCA_963923415.1 uncultured Hyphomicrobiales bacterium
TGACTTCCAGCCCCCGCATGAGAGGCTGCAACAAGGCGCGCTAAGGATATGGGGTCACTGCAGAGCTGTCCGGTTAAACGAAAATGGATGAAATCTTTTGGATCGAGGACCGCGCCGAGTTTGTCCCATAAAGAGGGTTCATGCTGTTTGATCCAGTGCAGGCGCGCGAGAGGATGAAAGGCATTGATCTGCGGCCATTCAGGATGATCAGATGGCAGCAGGGCGCGCAAGGTTTCTGCACAGGTCTCAGCCCGACTATCTTGCCAGGTGATGGCCGGGCGCAAAACCGATCCATCCCGACCGATGAACACTTGCGTGCGTGTGAAGCCGCACATTGCTATGCCCTGAATGCGCGAAAAAGCCTGTGCATCCATCGCGCGCAAGGCGTCGAGCGATTGGCCTAGATCATGCCACCATTGGTGAGGATCAAGTTCGGAAAATCCTGAATGACTTTGGGGAACAGGCTGTGCCTTGCGATACTGTGCACAGACATGACCACTTGCACGGATCAACGCGGTCTTGAGACTCGAGCCGCCCAGATCACATGCGAGCACAACATCCATGGAGACTGGCCTTTGGTCCATTACAACACATCAAGAGGATCGAACGCTGTGTTCAACTCAGGGTCAGACCTGATTAATGAGGTCTGACCCTAACCCATTTTATTGTTTCAGGTCTATAGGATTTGATCCTTACATGCGTGGGCTTGTGCTTTAACAGTTAAAAAAGAAGTTGAGCGTAAAAGACAAGGCGGTCTCCTGACAGCGTGTCTTTGAAAGTTTAATCGTGTTTGCGTGCAGGGCGCGGGGCAGAATCGTAAGCGCCTTGCACTGATTGATCAAAATCAAGATGCGTTCCACTCATCAGGCCCGATGCGGCGCTGGCAAAATATAAGCAGGCTTGTGCCACTTCTGCGGGCTCAACCAGCCGTTGATAGGGCAGGTCTTGAACCGCTTGTTCAAGCCATCCATCTTGCGCGCCATGCCGCAACCGATTGATCATGTCTTCGCCGGGCGTATTCATCCAGCCGATATTCAATCCATTCACGCGGATATGCCACGGCATCAGACTATAGGCGGCGTTTTTCGTCAGCGTAGCCAGCGCACCTTTTGAGAGGCTATAGGCTGATAAAAAAGGTTGGCCGCCATAAGCTGACATCGATTGGATGTTGATGATCGACCCTTTGATCTGTTCGCGGATCATGATCTGGGCTGTTTTCTGAATCAGAAAAAATGGAGCCCGTACATTCACAGCCATGATGCGATCATAAAGAGCGGGGGATGTGTCAAGCACTGTGCCGCGATCCGTATCACCAGCCGCATTGACAAGCACATCAATCCGCCCGAAATGCTGATCGGCGGCTTGGCAGAGCTGATCAGCCGCCTCCGCATGCGCGAGATCGGCTTGGACAAAAACAGTATGGCAGCCTTGTGCGCTGAATTGATCAGCAAGCGCTTGGCCTTTGTCGCGCTGGCGGCCCGTTACAATAAGCCCTGCGATGTTCCGTGTGGCAAATAAGCGGGCAATGGCTTCACCGAGGCCTTGCGTGCTGCCGGTAATCAGCGCCACTTTGCCAGCTAACGAATATAAATCATCTAAGGAGTGTGTTTGGGAGTATGTTTGGTTCATGCGAGACCCGCTTGTTTTAAACAATGGCGCAAATGGGTGATCCCTTGGCGGGCATAAGTGAGAGGGTCGGCTTTCAGCGGGTCTTGTTCGGCCTCTACCACCAGCCAACCCGAATAGGGCGCCAGCGCTTTAAAAAAGCGCACATAATCGACCATGCCATCGCCGGGTACGGTATAAATACCAAGGTCTGACCCTTGCCCAAGCACCGCGTCCAAAAAGCTCCAGTCTTGTTGCTCGGCCTTGATGCGGATTGCGTCTCGCACATCTTTGGTATGCACATGCGAAATGCGGTCGTGATAAAGGCTTGCAAGGCGGGCTGGATCATCTCCGCCCCATGTTGCATGTCCCGTATCCAGCAAGAGATGCACCTCTGGTCCGGTCGCTGCCATAAAGGCATCAATATCGGCAGGGCTTTGCACCACGGTTCCCATGTGGTGATGATAACTCAGTTGCAGCCCTTCAGCGCGCAGTAAGCGGGCAAGCTCGGTCATGCGGGTGCCAAACAAGGTCCAGTCGGCATGTTGTAACTGTGGTCGTTTGGACAAGGGCCTGTCGCGCTGGCCATGAATGGCATTGGAGGTCTCAGCCACGATAAACACCGAGGTGCCCATTGCTTTGAGCAGCTCCCGATGCGCATGGGCGGCAGCAAATTCTTGCGCGCCATCGCGTTCAAGAAGAGACAGCGAATGCCAGCCGCCAATACAGGCCATGTGATAGGGGGCTAGCGTGGCTTTCAACGCTTCTGGCTTGCGTGGAAATTTATGGCCAAGCTCCATGCCTTCAAAGCCGAGGGCATGCGCTTGCGATAAGCAGTCTTGCAAAGAAATATGCGCGCCGATCTCTTGCAGATCATCATTGGACCATCCAATTGGATTGGCCCCCAGTCGAATGGACATAGCAAGCCCCTTTATGGCTGTTGGGTACGGGTGTAAGAGCGATTTTTTAACGCGGTTTGATAGCGGCGATGGGCGTCTTGAACGGCAGGCCGTTCAGAGGTGGCGGGAATGGCCACATCCCACCAATGCCCACCCGCTGCGGTACTCTGGAGGGGATCGGTCTCGATCACCACAACCGTTGTATGCTCTGTTTGGCGCGCATCGGTTAGTGCTTTTTCGAGGTCGGCAATGGATCCAACCGCCACACTGTGCGCGCCCAAAGCGCGGGCATGGGCTGCAAAATCGATCTGCGGTCCACCTGAATCCCAACTGTCTTTCCAAAGATTTTTAAAGCCCTCGCCGCCAGTGGCCGCTTGCAGACGATGAATGCAGCCAAAGCCGCGATTATCTAAAACCACAAGGATCAATTTCAGTCCCATGGCGACCGATGTGGCAATCTCTGAATTCATCATGAGATAGGATCCGTCCCCCACCATCACAATAACGGTGCGGCTTGGATCGGCCATTTTAACACCCAATCCACCAGCGATTTCATAGCCCATGCAGGAATAGCCATATTCAAGATGATAGCCGCCCACCGCGCCAACCTGCCATAATTTGTGGAGCTCGCCCGGCAATCCGCCCGCCGCGCAGACCACAACATCGCGTGGCTCTGCGGTACGTTGAACAGCCCCGATGACCTGTGCGTCATTGGGCAGTGCTG
>CAWUMW010000268.1:0-3214 GCA_963923415.1 uncultured Hyphomicrobiales bacterium
GGAATGATCCGTTGGAAACAGGCAGGTGCTGGGTTGCAGGATTGGGGCCTTGAATTTGGCAACCCGGATTTTGTTGCTTATGCCAATAGTTATGGGGCGACGGGACATCGGGTGCATGCAACGGCCGACTTGAAAACAGTGCTTGAAAAAGCCTATTTGGAAGGTGGCGTGCATGTGGTGGATGTGCCAATGGATTATAGCCAGAACAAACGTTTGTTAATCGACGAATTACGCAAGAACCACAAAGCCCATTGAGGTGTGAAGGATAAAGCCATGTTAAAGGTCACCAACCCCTTTGATCATAAAGTGATCGGTGAAGTTGCGCTTGTGGGCTGGGATAAGATGAATGCTTATCTCAACGAGGCGCAGCGTCTGTATCAGCATCAGGGCGAATGGCTGCCCATTCCCGAACGGACGAAGATTTTGAAAAAAACCGCCGCGCTGATGACAACGCGCGCGGCGGAGCTGGCCCATCTGATCGCCGATGAAGGCGGCAAGCCGTTGATCGATGCGCGTGTGGAAGTGGCGCGGGCCATTGATGGCATCGAGCTGTGCATCAAGGAATTGTCGCATCTTTCGGGGCGCGAAATTCCAATGGGGCTGACGCCTGCCGGTGCGGGCAAGCTGGCTTTTACCTTCCGCGAACCCATCGGGCCCGTGGTGGCGGTTTCCGCGTTCAATCATCCGTTAAATTTGATCGTGCATCAGGTGGCCCCAGCGGTAGCGACCGGTTGTCCGGTTTTGGTCAAACCGGCCGATGATACGCCGCTCTCTTGCGAAGCCTTCGTTAAAATCCTCTATGAAGCCGGTCTGCCGGAAAACTGGTGCCGCTCGGTGCCGTGTGATCTGGCCACCGCCGAAAAATTGGTCACCGATCCGCGTGTGGCCTTTTTCAGTTTCATTGGTTCGGCGAAAGTCGGCTGGATGTTGCGCTCGAAATTGGCCGCAGGGACGCGGTGCGCGCTGGAGCATGGCGGCGCAGCCCCTGTGATTGTCGATGACAGCGCCAATCTCGGGGTGATGATCCCGAAATTGCTGAAAGGTGGGTTCTATCATTCCGGTCAGGTCTGCGTGTCGGTGCAGCGTGTCTTCGCGCCGCGTAAACAAGCCGCACAAATCGCTGAGCACTTGGCTGCAGGCGCCGCGAAGCTGGTGGTCGGAAATGCGGTGGAGGAAGCCACCGAATGTGGTCCTCTGATCCGACCACGTGAAGTAGATCGGGTCGCAGAATGGGTTGACGAAGCCGTGACGCAAGGGGCTAAGGCTTTGTGCGGGGCCAAGAAGCTCTCCGACACCACTTATGCGCCGACGGTTTTGCTGGATGCCCCTGCGACAGCCCGGGTTTCGAAAATGGAAATTTTCGGGCCGGTGGTCAGTGTTTATGGATATGACAAGGTGGAGGAGGCGATTGCCGCAGCCAATAGTCTGCCTTTCGCATTCCAGTCTTCGATCTTCACGCAAGATGTCACAAAAGCCCTTGCTTGGGCCCGGTTGCTGGATTCATCGGCCGTGATGATCAACGAGCATACCGCCTTCCGTACGGATTGGATGCCGTTTACCGGTCGTCGCCAGTCGGGTTATGGCATTGGCGGCATTGGTTACACGATGCATGATATGACACAGGAAAAAATGATTGTTTTGTCTCACTGAGCTGACAGGCAGGGCTTTGCCCTGCTTGTGCGCTTTTAAGGGGAAATTTTGATTGACTTGTTAAGTAGATGTGTCCTTTTTTGTCTTATTTTGTATAAAAAATGTCAAAAGGGCTTCGTCTTGGAGTAAGTTTTGTGATATGCTTTGTAAAATGTGATGTGTTGAGTAGGTGTTTGTGATGCGTAAAATCAAATTGGCGTGTATGGCCCTTTTGTTTGGATTGGTGTCATCTGGTGTGGCGAATGCGACCTATGGTTATGGCAATCCCTGCAAGAAGACCGATGAATGCAAACCGCCTTACGGCTGTGTGCGCGGTGCGTGTGGTTAAGGTCTTGTATTCGTTGATGTCGAATTTTTATCGCTTTGTTTTGGTTGTTTTGGTCGGCACCAGTGTTTTAGCTGCCGCTATGATACCTGCCGTGGCACAATCCTCCGATCCTGAACAACAAAAAAAAGAGCAAGAATTTATTTCCGAGGTTAATCGCAAGATCGAACGTGAATTTCAGATCCGCGAAAAAATTCTCGCCGAGAAAGAACAGAAAAAACGTGAAGAGCAGGCTAAAGCCGAACAGGCCGAAGCCGCCAAGCACCAATTCAGCTCGTTATGGGGACGTTCGGTGCCAAATTATATGTTTGAGACCTATACGCTCTCCGAACCACCTTTGCGCAAACGCTGAAATTATTTCACGGCAAAGACCAACGCGTCTTCAGTACGCATTATGGTTCGTCAACGCCAATATTATCAATCAGGCGGGTTTGACCGAGCTTTGCAGCCACCAGCAATCGACGCGGCGCATCACGGCTTGGGCCGAGGGTGAGGGCATCGCGGATCTCGCAATAATCGATAAGAAACCCTGCTTGAGACAAGTGCTCTGTTTGCTCTGTGATGAGATCTTCTGCAGCTTGGCCTTGATGCAACCCCTTACGGATCGCCTGCAAGGCTTGATGCAGGAGGGGCGCTGTTAGGCGTTCTTTGGGGCTCAAATAGACATTGCGTGATGACAAAGCCAAACCATCAGCTTCACGCACTGTTTCGCCACCCAAAATCGTCACAGGCAGATCGAGATCGCGCGCCAATTGTTTGATGACGGCGAGTTGTTGAAAATCTTTCTCACCAAAAAAGGCCAGATCAGGGGCTGTCTGGGTCAATAATTTGGCAACAACAGTCGCAACCCCATGAAAGAAGGTTGGCCTAAAGCGATCCTCAAGTCCTGCTTTGGCCGGCCCGCCGATGATGATCGACAGGTCAAAGCCTGAGGGATAGATTTGATCAAGACGCGGGGCATAGACGACCTCTGTCTGTTCTTGGCTTAGGAGGGCCAGATCAGTGTCAAAGGTCCGTGGATAGCTGTTGAAGTCTTCATGCGGTGCAAATTGGGTCGGATTGACAAAGATCGAAACAATGACCCGATCCGCATGGCGTTTGGCCAACCGCACCAGCGACAAATGTCCCTCATGCAGCGCCCCCATTGTCGGAACGAGCGCAATCCTATGACCTGCCGCGCGCCATGCACTGACCTGTGCACGTAGGTCTTGAACGGTTCGAAGGCATAAAGGAGCGGAC
>CAWUMW010000269.1:0-3199 GCA_963923415.1 uncultured Hyphomicrobiales bacterium
TGGTGGAGCGCGGCGCAGCAAAACAGGTATCGCGTGAGCCTGCACATCCTTACACACGTGCTTTACAGGCCGCCAATCCATCTTTGCAAGGCCCTGTGGTGCGATTGCCCTCATTACCAGATCAAATGCCCGGCCTGTCGGGATTTGCTGCTTTGCAAGGGTGTCGGTTCGCACCCCGTTGTCCGGTTGCCCAGTCATCGTGCCATCATACGCCCCCGCTCTTGGATGCGCGGGCGTCGGGACATTGGGTGCGTTGTCCCTTTCCCATCTCTTCGCAGGCGCATGCGCTGTTGCCTGTCAGTGTGCCAACACCGCACAGTCCGCATTTAGAGCAGGCTGCGAAGACACAACAGGGGGATGTTCTGTTACAAGCAACCGGTCTCTCTAAATCTTTTGATGCACCGCGCAACTGGATGGGGCGGCGCACAGGGGCCGCATTTGCAGCGGTCAAACCGATGGATTTTTCTGTGCGTGCGGGTGAATTTGTCGGCATTGTCGGTGAATCCGGGTCCGGTAAATCAACCTTGGCGCGGTTGTTGATGGGGCTTGAGTCCCCCAGTAGTGGAACCTTGATGTTAGATGGCCAATCGGTTGTGCAGCCGAGCGCAGCGGCCAAGCGTTTGCGTCTTGATATGTTGCAGATGGTGTTTCAAGATCCGCAATCAGCGCTTAATCCGCGGCGCACGGTCAAAGATTTGGTCACGCAGGTGATGGAAAGCGCATATCGGGCTGCGCCTGAGCCCCAGCGTCGCCAACGGGCGCAAGAATTACTGGCCGAAACGGGGCTGGCGCCGGATATATTGCATCGTTATCCGTCGCAATTGTCGGGGGGACAAAAACAACGCGTTAATATCGCGCGTGCTTTATGCGTGACGCCGCGTCTTTTGATCGCCGATGAAATTGTCTCGGGATTGGATGTGTCCGTGCAAGCGCAAATTCTCAATCTGTTGCTGGATTTGAAATCGCAACGCGACATTGCATTGGTTTTTATTTCGCATGATCTCTCGGTCGTCCGCTATCTCTGCACGCGATTGATCGTGATGCGGCAAGGCGAGGTTGTCGAGCAGGGGCCCACCCAAACCCTGTTTGCTAATCCGCAACATGCCTATACGCAGGCCTTGTTTGCGGCTGCCCCACCCTCGGATTTAAACCAAATCTGGCCGCCCGAACGCTGATCTCAGCACAAAATTTCCTGTTTAAGGATGTCTGCCGCCTCGCTTGTGAGCGACGGGTGATTATGATATTTGTATAAATAATGGAACTATGGTTCCATTTTATGGAACTTTTTGCGCTGAGTAAGGGTTTTTAAGGCGCCATGACGGTTTTGCATGCGGCTGCGGATGTATTGCGATGTTTTGCCGATGATCGTCTGGAATTGACGTTGACGGAAATTGTTGCCTTGCGCGGCACGCCCAAAAGCACCACCTCCCGTCTGCTGAATGCTATGTATGCCGCCGGTTTTTTGGATCTATCGAAAGCCGGGCGCCGCTATCGCCCCTCTAGTTTGCTGGTTCATCTCGGACAGGTGCTTAAAGAGCGGTCAAGTTTGCTGGCGCGCGCTGATCAGGTGATCCGCGACTTGGTCGAGGAAACAGGGCATACGGGTTATGTCTCCGCTCTTGATCAGAAAACCGTTGTGGCTTTGGTGGGGCATGAGGGGCGGCATGTGTTGCGCGTCGCCAATGCGATTGGGCGGCGTTTGCAGGCCACCGCCAGCGCGACGGGTCGCGCCTTGTTGTCACAGATGTCGGATGCGGAGATTGAAAGCCTGTTGGCGGATGGCATTGACCAGCCAACCCCTGCTGCGCCGGCGCATGTGCATGAGGTTTTGGCGCGTGTGCAGGAGGTGCGCCGATTGGGGTATGCGCAAGCAGATGGCGAAACCACGCATGGCGTGGGGGCGATTGCGACGGTGGTGCGCGATCCGTTCAAGGATGTGACGCTCAGCCTGTGTATTGCTTTTCCCGTCGCAACCATTTCATCGTCCGAGCGCATGGCTTTGATTGAACGGTTGCAGGCTGAAACGGATCGGCTGTCACATGAATTTGGCGCAGATGAACACAGGCACGGATTATCCAAAACGCCTGTGCAAGCGCGTGCACACTCTAAGAGAAGAGGGGATCGGAATGGGTAAGGCTCAGGGCCGCTGGCGCATTGGATTTGATATTGGCGGCACATTCACCGATTTTATTCTCTATGATGGACACAGCGCGTCCGTGACTTTGCATAAGCGCTTAACATCCCCGCATGATCCATCCGAATCCGCCTTGCTGGGCCTTCAGGAATTGGTCGCCATGCGCGGCATTGCCTTGGCCGATGTGAGTGAAATGATCCATGGAACCACTTTGGTCACCAACGCTATTATTGAGCGGCATGGCGCTCAAGTTGGTTTGCTGACCACGCAAGGGTTTCGTGACATTCTCGAAATGGGCACCGAACAACGTTATGATATTTACGATCTGTTTCTTGCCTTTCCAGAGCCCATGGTGCCGCGCTCTTTGCGTCTTGAAGTGCCTGAGCGGATGGATCGGGATGGGCGTGTGGTGACGGCGCTCGATGAGCAGGCCGTGATCGCTCAATTTGCGATTATGGCAAAGGCGGGAGTTCAATCCTTAGCCGTTTGCTTTCTGCATTCTTATGCCAATCCAGCGCATGAAATACGGGTGGCTGAATTGGCGCGCCAGCATTTGCCGCATGTCACGGTGTCATTGTCGCATGATGTGGTGGCGGAGTTGTGGGAATATCAGCGCTGCGCGACAACCTGCGCCAATGCTTATGTACAACCATTGATGGATGCCTATCTGACACGGCTTGAAACCGAATTGCGCCGTTTGGGTTTTCAAGGCGCTTTGCGCTTGATGCATTCGGCGGGTGGCTTAACCTCGCTTGAAACCGCGCGCCGTTTCCCCATTCGCTTATTGGAATCAGGCCCGGCGGGCGGCGGATTGGCAACCGCCTTGTTTGGAATGCGGGCCGGACAGAGCGATATCATTTCCTTTGATATGGGCGGGACAACCGCCAAAGCCTGTATGATTGAAAACGGGCAAGCGGAAATTGCGCCAATGATGGAAGCAGGGCGCATTCATCGCTTCAAGAAAGGCTCTGGACTGCCGATTAAGGCGCCCGTCATTGATATGATTGAAATCGGGGCTGGGGGAGGCTCGATAGCAGCTATTGACGAGGTTGGATTGCTGCGGGT
>CAWUMW010000270.1:0-3191 GCA_963923415.1 uncultured Hyphomicrobiales bacterium
TTCTCATCTAGTCCAACGAGCCGTTCATGCCAGCCGCTTGCCTCCTTTTGATAGGGGCGGATCGGCAGGGCGTCAAAAAATTCATTGGCAATCATCAGCGCTGGTTTGGTTGGCAGATCATCGATCTGCGTGTGCCATGTGATGCGGGGATGCAAGGGCTTTAGGATGGCCGCTTGTCGGGCTTGCAGCACCGGGCTTGTTTCGACCAGATGCACCTCAACCTTGTCCAGAAAGCCCGGCACCACTTTGAGAACGCGCAGCATATCCGCCATTAAGGTGCCGCGTCCGGGGCCCAATTCCACCAAGATGATGTCTGACGGGCTGTTCATCAACCGGAAACATTCGCCGCACCAGAGGCCGAGCAATTCGCCAAAGACTTGGGAGATTTCCGGGGCTGTGATGAAATCACCACGCGCACCGAGCGGATCGCGGGTCATATAATAGCCGTAGCGCGGATCACTCAGGCAGAGGGCCATATAGCGCTCGATGCTGATCGGCCCTTCTTGCGCGATCAACGCGCAAAGCTCGTGATGAAGCGGCGTGCTCACGATTGGGTCCGCTTCGCGCGGGCGGTGATGATCAGCGCCACGCCGATCAGGATCAACGGCACAGACAAAAGCATGCCCATGGTCGCTCCCCCAAACAAATAGCCCAGTTGCGGATCGGGCTCACGGAAAAATTCGGCGCCAATGCGGGCCAATCCATATCCGCAGCCAAACAGGCCAGACAGCAGCCACGGGCGTTGTAAGCCACCTTGCCGCACGACCCATAGCAAGCACAGGCCCAACACGATCCCTTCCAATCCCGCTTCATAGAGCTGGCTCGGATGGCGGGGCAGCGGGCCCGCATGGGGAAAGATCATGGCCCAATCGACATCGCTTGGCCGCCCCCATAATTCGCCATTGATGAAATTCGCAACACGGCCCAAAAACAATCCCAATGGGGCTACGACGGCTGCGACATCAAATAAGGCGGCAGGCTGGGTGTTGTGACGCCGACAGCTTAAGTAAAGACCGAAAGCGCAACCTGCCAAGCCGCCATGAAAGGACATGCCACCCTGCCAGACGCTGAGAATATGGTCGGGATGTGCGATAAAATAATCGAGATTGTAAAACAGCACATAGCCAAGCCGCCCCCCCAGCACCACACCCAAAGCGGCATAAAGCAGCATATCGTCAATCAAAGCCGGGGATGGCGGAGAGCGATGCCCCCATAAAGCCGGTGTGGTGGCAATCCGCATGCACAGCCAGTTGCCGATCAGCAAGCCGCCGATATAGGCCAAGGCATACCAACGGATCGACAGGGGGCCGATGCTGACAAGCACAGGATCAAAGACCGGAAAAGGGATGGCGAAAAGCGGCATGCGGCGGATCCATGCGTTGCGAACTCTGTGTTTTTTCTGTGCCTGTTTGAGAGATGGTTCGTCAAGCAGAATGCGCGGGGGGCGGATTCACAGGATGAAATCCGTTTCAAGCCATGCTAGAGAGGGGGCTACTGGAATGCGAAGGAGAGCGTGACGATGCAAGGCGGAAACCGACTGCTTGATGATTTTGCCCGAATCATGACCGATGCCGCCGGGATGGCGCAAGGCGTCAAACGGGAGGCCGAAGGTGTGTTTAAAGCCCAATTCGAGCGCATGATCCGTGATATGGATCTGGTCACCCGTGAAGAATTCGAAGCCGTGCGCGAAATGGCGCAATTAGCGCGCGAAGAGAATGATCAGTTGAAAGCGCGGCTCGACGCGTTGGAAAAAGCCGGTCCTTCCTCCTAAATCTGTTGGGCGCGAGTCCTTTTTATCTAGCGTGTCCTTTTTATCTTGCGGTTCCTTTTGACTGGGCGAGTCTTGATGAGTGCGCAAGACCTCATCACTGTATCTTGATGCATCATAACGCCTTCACTGTTCTTACTTAGAACGGCTTTGCGGTGCGTGGATCTTCGCTTTGCTATGTGCAAAGCCTGTGGGGCGCATGGTTGCCCCTCTCCCATGATCTCTGACGTTCTTATGCAAGACGAATCGGATCACGAAAAAAGCAGAGCTTGCAGGAGAGCGTGTGCGCGTCGAATCGAATCTGTCCGCGCGTGTCAGATCAGACTTCACAAGTCATTAAAGAAGTGGGGGAGATTTTTGAATTATGCACCGTTGATTGGTCGTGTGCAGAGGCTGTGTGATTGAAACGGGTGTGGACATTGTCGATGGGTGATTGTGCGAACAGCGCGAATCCATAAGGGTCCGGGTCAACTGTTGCGCATGTGAGTCGCCTCAGCCCTGTTTGCCCTTCTAAAGACGATAAGGGCCGCAGAGCCAAGCGAGCGATCAGGCCAATAGGTCACCGTTTCGGGCCGTCAGGTTTTCGGAACAATTCAAAGCGAGACGAAGTTGGGGACCAGAATGGCCGCAATCGGACAGGATCAGGCGGGACGAAGCGAGCATCCGCTTGATATGGTGGAGCGGCTGGCCACTTCGCAGGACTGGTCGTTTGACCGCGCCGATGAGAATGAAATTTCCATCAGCGTCGAAGGAAGTTGGTGTGAATATCAGATCGCCTTTACATGGCTTGAGGAAATGGAAGCGCTGCATGTTGGCTGCGCCTTTGACTTGAAATTCGCGCCGCGGCGCAAGGCGGAGTTGATGGAGCTGGTTGCTTTGATCAACGAGCATTTATGGATTGGCCATTTTGATTTATGGGCACGCGATGAAGTTGTGATGTTTCGTCATTCGTTACTGTTGGCAGGTGGGGCTGAACCGAATGGCCGTCAATGTGAGGCTTTGCTGAAAGTCGCTGTCGACACCTCTGATCGCTATTATCAGGCTTTTCAATTTTTATTATGGGCTGGCAAAGCACCGGCCGATGCGCTGGCCAGCGCGATGTTCGAAACAGTTGGTGAAGCCTAAAGGCTGTCAGCTCTGCGGTTTGATGTGCGCGATCAATCCGCCTCAAGCTGGCAGCAAGCCGGATGGGCGCAGAGCCGATGATCCGCGCGCGCGGATAGGAGAGGGAGATGGATATGCAAGCTTTTCCGTCATCATTGGTTTTAGTGGGCGCCGGAAAAATGGGCGCCGCCATGCTTGAAGGCTGGCTGGGAGCGGGCCTCTCCCCTCAGGCCGTGACGGTTCTTGATCCGGCTCCGTCTGCGGCTTTGCAGCAGATGGCCGCACAGGTGGGATTTGTGCTGCAGGGTGGGGATGCAAA
>CAWUMW010000271.1:0-3188 GCA_963923415.1 uncultured Hyphomicrobiales bacterium
ATACATAATAGGGCGCCTCAATTTCTTATGCTCAGCGCCCTGATCACCTGATGGGGTTTAGGGGCAATAAAGGTCTCAAGCAAGGTTTATTCACTGGATTTGAGGCGTTGGTGCATCGCCTCAATATCAATCATATGCCCTGCGCGGTCACGTTTAGAGGCCATATAATGTACATTTTCATGGGTTGGCCGGCCAATGACCCGTTCATGGGCCACAACATTCAAGCCTGATCTCAACATGGCGTTAATTTTTTCAGGATTATTGGTCAAGAGCTTGATTTGTTGAACGCCTAATTGTTGCAACATGGCTGCAGCAAAATCAAATCGGCGTTGGTCCATATCAAAACCAAGGATCTCATCCGCTTCATAAGTATCAAAGCCTTGTGCTTGCAGATCATAAGCACGGATCTTGTTGGAGAGGCCGTTGCCTCGCCCTTCTTGATCAAGATAGAGCAAAATGCCGCCGCCATGTTCAGCCATATAACGAACGGTGCCTCGTAATTGATCGCCACAATCGCATTTAAGTGATCCAAACAAATCACCCGTCAGACAGGCTGAATGAAGCCTGACTGCCACAGGCCTTTCAAGGTCTGGATTGCCGATCAAAATGGCTACTTGATCGCGTAAGCCTTCACCACCACGAAAGACCACAAATTCAGTGGCGGCATCTTCCAAGGGAACGGGGGCGCGCGAAATCATCATCAAAGAGGTCGAGCGTTGACGCCGATAGGCGCTAATCGCCTCCATCCGTCCTAATAACAGGGACGTCGCCAGTTCAGTATTTGATTGCACCGGAATAATGACAACAGCAGGTAAAACCAGCGCCAAGGCGCATAAATCGAGACAGGCGCGTTCAAGCGGTGAGATCGTCATGACTGTGGCATCGATCTTGGCGTCTAAGCGCAAAGCCAGATGTTGGATCCTGTTGAAGTCAAGGCTGGGAAGACTGATCCGCCCCGATGAATCGCGTTCAAGTCCCAAACGGCGCAATCGCGCAGCAGGCAAGAGGAGCGAGGCTTGCGCACCAGCCAGAGGGGATAGTTTTTTAATAAGGGACTCATCCAGACTTTCAACACAGACGGCCAAAAGTGTTTGTCGACCATCCCGAATCAAGACAGGGCGCGCTGATCTCACTTCAGAGATTAACCGCTCAACGGCAATTAAGTCATGATCGAAGGCAAGAGACGTTATTACTGGATTTACAGTCATTATGTTGTCACCATGGAAAAGCCCATCGAAAAAGCTCAGATACTTCAATGATATGGATTATATTACCTGTCTTTATCTAAAATAAGGTATTCAGATGTATAATCCAAGGGCAAAAGCAGTATTTTTATTATCGGGAACATCATAAAAGGAGGTTGACTATGTATCATCCCATCCTGCGATGGCTTCACAGTCTCATGGCGGGTTTGCTTTTAGTGATGATCCCCTTGGGTCTGATATTACCCCATTTAGAGGAAGGACCATGGGCTGGTTTCCTCTATGAAATCCATAAAAGCATTGGCATCCTGCTTTTTGGTTTGATCCTGATCCGTGTGGTTGCACGCTTGCGCTTGTCCTCGCCGCATAATCCAACAGCCATATCTGCTGTCTGGTATCGCTTTATCAAACTAGCCCATTTCGCTCTTTATGGATTGATGATTGCCATTCCTCTTTTGGGCTATGGGGCAACCTCAATCTGTTGCGCCCCGATTGTTTGGATGGGCGTTTATGAAATTCCATTGACGATTGACGCTTCTGAAGACACCGCAAAACTGTTGTTTTCATGGCATGCCGGATTGGCTTGGGCTTTAGCCCTCATTGTTGTGGGGCATATTCTGGCAGCCTTGTGGCACCGCCATCGTCAAGACGGAATTTTTCAACGCATGTGGCCTTCTCAAGGCGCGTCTTCTTCGGGTGAAGGGGGATAGGCTATCATATCTTGATGGCCTATCAGGACACTACGCCGTCCTGCTAAGGCCGCCATCCAGTCATTGATCTGCATGTCATGAAGCGTAAGCGCTGCGGCCTCTGCAATTCCATTACCAAGCTGGTCGAGTAAATCAGCCTCCTCATTGCGGGTAATGATCCACGGACTGTCAGCAAATTCGCATTGATAGCCATGTGCAGAAAAGAATGTGCAGAGTGTCTGGGTACTATCAGGGCCGCAGGCTAACCCAAAGCCTTTGTCACTTTTTTGATGCTGATTAAAAGATGTTTGAATGTCCTCATCGAATCTATGCGGCGGAAACCATTGAATACGGCCATCATAAGAGAGAGCCGTATGAAAGAGGATGTTTCGTTGAGCAAGCTCAGCGGCCATGGCTTTGATCCAATCAGCCGACATCAAATCAAAGAGAGCTGATGATGTGACCAGATCAACGCGCTGATTCAGGAGTGGTTGAAGCCCCTGTCTGAGATCATGGGACTCAAAATGAACATGAATGATTTTATCATCATAATAGAGAATAAATTCATCTGCTTTAACTTCCGCATAATCGGCCCATTCCTTTAACAGGATACGTGCTTGTGCAAGCAAATTCGGATCATGGTCCACCAACCGCCAATATTGTTCATTGCTGAGCACAGGCGCTAATGCCCGCAAATTAGACCCGGTTCCACAGCCCAAATCAACAATATGCGCATGAATAAGATTTGCGAGGCGAGCCGCTATTTTAAATGAGAATTGGGGAGCACGCGACCGTTGATCAGCCGGTTCACGCAAAGCAAGCCATTCAGCACTGAATCCACTCATAATGACCCTGTTTCAATTCTTGCAATGAAAGCCTGATCAGGAGTTTGCGATCGTTTTCACCACACGGGCAATGCAATCGGTTGTCTGTTCCCAAGTGGGCAAAGATAAGGCAGCCTGTTTCGCAGCTTTGCGAGCGTTTGTGAATGCGGCTGTGTCGTTCATCCACTGATTGATCGCGTCTGTCCATAGTTTTGGACGGGAAGGATCAAGTTTGATCACCGCTGGACCAGAAAAGGGAAGGGTTGCGGGGACTGTTTCTGAGGTCAAAACGGGCAGGCCATAGGCCAAAGCCTCTGTCAGAGCCATGCCATATCCCTCATAAAGTGATGGATAGAGCATAAAATCACTTGTTTGGTAGAGATACTGCAATCGGTTTTCGCTGACTGCACCCTCCCAAATGATCTGATCTTTGAGATTGTGATGGGACGCGAGAGCTTCTAACGCCTCTTGAT
>CAWUMW010000272.1:0-3186 GCA_963923415.1 uncultured Hyphomicrobiales bacterium
CCCATAACCGTTTCCTTTTTGCCACCCGCATGAAAAGTAATCCAGTCACGTCCCTTGCAACCGCATTGTGCTGTTAGTGCTCAAGATCAGCCATCATCAATGTTGCTGACACGGCCTGTCGCCAGGCTTTCAATCGGCCCTGCCTGATCGTTTGATCCATCTGGCTTTCAAAACGGCGTTCGCATTGCCACTGCGATGCAAAGTCTTGCGGAGCAGGGAACAGTCCTGTTGCCAAGCCTGCTAAATACGCTGCGCCAAGGGCCGTGGTCTCGCGAATAACCGGTCGATCGACGGGTGCATCTAACAGATCCGCCAGTCGCTGCATGGTAAAATCTGATGCGGTCATTCCGCCATCAACCCGCAAAATCGGGCGCATCGCCTGTGCCGCTGGCCAATCAGCCCACATGGCCTGCATCAAATCAGCGGTCTGAAAAGCCACAGATTCTAAGGCCGCCAAAGCCAATTCTTTTGGACCTGAATTTCTAGTTAATCCAAACAAAGCGCCGCGCACTTCCGCATTCCAATAAGGTGCTCCCAAGCCAACAAAGGCTGGCACTAAATAAACCGCCTGCGAGGGGTCCGCATGCTGCGCCAAAATATTGCTTTCGGACGCGTCCGCAATCAAACCCAAACCATCACGCAGCCATTGCACCGCGGCCCCTGCAATAAAAATCGATCCTTCCAGCGCATAAGTGCGTTGTCCATCGAGCTGATAGGCAATGGTTGTTAAGAGTCTATTTTTGGAGGACACCGCATGGCTGCCTGTATTCAACAAGGCAAAACATCCTGTTCCATAGGTTGATTTCATCATACCCGGCTCAAAACAGGCTTGGCCCACAGTGGCGGCTTGTTGATCGCCAATCATACTGCGGATCGGGATCGCAGCCCCGAATAAATCAGCATCCGTCACTCCAAAATCATCAGCTGAATTTTTGATGGTCGGTAATAAGGCAGCCGGAATATCAAACAGCCGCAACAAGTCTTCATCCCACTGGCCTGTGTGAATATTGCACAACAGGGTGCGTGACGCATTGGTTGCATCTGTCAAATGCGAGCGTCCACCCGTTAAATGCCAAAGCAAAAATGTATCAACGGTGCCAAAAGCTAATTCGCCTTTTTCTGCACGCGCCCGCGCACCTTTCACATGATCGAGTATCCATGCCAATTTGGTGGCAGAAAAATATGGATCAAGCAGTAATCCGGTTTTTTCTGTCACAAGGGCTTCAGCCCCTTCCGTTTTCAACCGCGCACACAGCGCCGCGGTCCGTCGATCCTGCCAAACAATCGCAGGATGCAGAGGCCGTCCCGTTGCACGATCCCAAACAAGGGTTGTTTCCCGCTGATTGGTGATTCCTATTGCGTCCACTGATTGCGGTGCAATCTGTGCTTTCCGGATGACCTCCTGACACACAGAGACTGTTGTTTTCCATAAATCATCCGGTGCATGCTCGACCCAACCCGAAGCGGGATAATGTTGCACAAAGTCTTGTTGCGCCATGGCAACAAGCTGTAATTCTTTATTAAATAACAAGGCACGCGAAGAGGTTGTTCCCTGATCAATCGCTAAAATCATCCCCATCTCATCCTCTTTCCCGCTCACAGCGCGCAGTGCTCTCGTTTAGTCTATCAACGGCAGCCCCGGCTCCTCAAGCGCTTGTTGCAAGCGGTGGATCTGATCGGCTCCAAACCGCAAGCCCACTTTACTCCTGCGCCATAAAATATCCTCTGCGGTCTGCGCAAATTCTTGTTGGCACATATATTCAACTTCAGCTTGGGTTAAATCCGCTCCATAGCAAACACCTAAATCAGCAAGTCTTTGGGCTGTCCCCAACCATCGATAAGCCAAAGTGCCATAAGCGCGCGCCGCACGCTGCACTAAAGAAACCGGCAGGCCCGGATAGGCCTCTTGCATCTGCTGGCACAAAGCGTGATAGCCCGTCACCGCAAAATCCCCACCCGGCAAAACTTCCTTCGCCGTAAAAGAACCGCGCTGTAATGGCAGCACATCCGCCAAAGCCTCCATTACCTCTTCTGCCAAAACACGATAGGTGGTGAGTTTACCTCCAATCACCGTTAGAGCCACCGCTTGATCTTGGCCGCCCGTTCGCACCAATTTATAATCGCGTGTTGTGGCCTGTGCGGCTTCCCCCCCATCATCCCATAAGGGCCGCACCCCTGCATAATGCCAAACAACATCTTGAGGGGTCACCTGTCTCACAAATTGCTGGTTGACCGCGTCGCATAAATAACGAATTTCTTCCCCGCTCACATGCGCATGTGCAGGGGATGCAGTATGGTCAATATCGGTGGTGCCGATTAATGAATAATCATTTTCATACGGGATAACAAAAATAATCCGACCATCGTCATGCTGTAAAATAAAGCATCGATTGTCGTCATAAAGCTTAGGCACAACAATATGGCTACCGCGCACGAGGCGTAATTGGGCGGTCTGATCAGCGCGCTCTTTGAGTCCTGATATCCGATCGGCCCATGGACCAGCTGCATTCACCACCACGCGCGCCCGCACTGTAAAAGAACGGTCTCCCGCCAACCCTTCAATCCGCCATGCTCCATCATCTTGATAGAGACTTGTGACACGATGCCGCGTTAAAATATCCGCCCCATAGTCGCGTGCTGACATCGCATTCAAAACAACCAAACGCGCGTCATCAACCCACAGATCTGAATATTCAAAACCTAATTTTAAAGATGGATCCAAGTTTTTGAAAACAGGATCTGTTCTGCGCCATCGTGTCTGTGTGGCGGGCAACAGCTTGCGCCCCCCTAAGTGATCATAAAGCCACAGTCCTAACCGCAGCACGAGCGCCGGACGCATCATGCTGCGATGGGGTAACACAAAGCGCAAGGGCCAAGCGATATGGGGCGCAATGGCCCATAATTTTTCTCGTTCACGTAAGGCTTTACGAACAAGACCAAATTCATAATGCTCTAAATAGCGTAAGCCACCATGGATCAATTTGGTGGAACTGGAGGACGTGGCAGAAGCCAAATCATTTTGTTCGAGCAAGACAGTTTTGATCCCACGGCCAGCCGCATCCCGCGCAATTCCGCAACCATTGATGCCACCGCCAATCACCGCTAAGTCATAGAGCGGCACATCATTGGTGGTCAAATCATAGGGGGAAATGCGCACGGATCTCACTCGCACTGTTTGATACCATT
>CAWUMW010000273.1:0-3171 GCA_963923415.1 uncultured Hyphomicrobiales bacterium
GCTGTCTTGAACCCTTTGACTATTTCAAATGTATCTAGGGTCAGACCTCATTAATTAAAATTAATGAGGTCTGACCCTAGGGATCACAATCCTGAAAGGAGCGGGTATCCATGGCGCGATTTCATTCTCTTGAAGTGACCGATCTCCGGCGCGAAACACGGGATGCCGTTGTGGTGACATTAAAGCCGCGGAGCGAAGATCAAGCCGCGTTTGATTTTATCCAAGGGCAATATCTCACCTTTCGGCGGGATTTTGATGGCGTGGAAGTACGACGGTCTTATTCGATCTGTGCGGGGAAAGATGAGGGCGTGTTGCAGGTTGGGATCAAGCGCGTGGACGGGGGCGCCTTTTCAACATGGGCGAATGAAGCGTTGCAGATTGGCGACCATTTGGATGCCATGCCGCCGATGGGCAATTTCCATACACCGCTCGAACCTGATCAGTCGAAACACTATCTGGGCTTTGCCGGCGGGAGTGGGATCACGCCTTTATTGTCGATTATCAAAACCGTATTGGCGCGCGAACCAAAAGCCAATTTTACCCTTGTTTATGCCAATCGGCAGGTTTCCAGCATCATGTTTCGGGAAGAGCTGGAGGACATTAAAAACACCTATCTTGGCCGCTTGTCTTTGTTGCATGTGTTAGAATCTGAAGCGCAGGACATTGATTTATTTACTGGGCGGATTGATGCGGATAAATGCAATCGCTTGTTTGAAACATGGATTGATCTGCCTTCGGTCAGCACAGCCTTTATCTGTGGTCCAGAACCGATGATGCTAACCATTGCGGAGCGCTTGCGCGCGCATGGGTTAAGTGACCGTCAGATCAAATTTGAATTATTTGCTTCAGGACAACCCGGCCGCGCCAAAGAAAAAACTGCATCAGTCCATCACACTGAGGGAGGCCAGCATTGTGATGTGGTTGTTACGCTAGATGGCACAACCCGTCATTTCAAAATGCCGAAACAGGGACAAAGCCTGTTGGATGCAGCGCTCGATCATCATCTCGATGCCCCTTATGCCTGCAAAGCGGGTGTGTGTTCTACCTGCCGCGCCAAAGTGCTGGAGGGTGAGGTTGAGATGCAGACCAATCATGCGTTGGAAGATTATGAAGTGCGGCAGGGCTATGTCTTAACCTGTCAATGCTATCCACTAACCGACACGGTGGTTGTCAGCTACGACCAGTAAGAGGAAAGGGCGTGCCATGTCTTTGAGCGAACAGACCGATCCTATGTCCATTGACTCCTATTTGGCCCAAGGGGGTGTTTTGACATCCCCGCATAATGTGCCGCCGCGCTATCGTGGTGAGTTATTGCGATTGATGGCTACTTTTGTGGATAGTGAATTAGCAGGCTCGTCTGGCTTTGCGGATGTGATCAATGACGCGCCGGGTATCAAAGAGCGGATTGCAGCAGCACGCATCGTGTTAGAAAAAACCGATCATGCCGAACGGGTGCTGAATGTGATGGGGGAATTTGGGGTCGATCAAGGGCGCTATGCGGTGCATCATCCGTGGGCAGCGCGGATGGCGCGGAATGCGGCGGTCGGTACCACCCGGCAGGGCAGTGATATGCGTTTGTCGGTCTTTCATTATCCGTTGCAAGGCTGGGTTGATGCGGTGGTGATGAATGTGTTGATGGGATTGGCGGTTGGTGTGCAATTACAAGAATTTGAGCACCTGTCTTATGCGCCATTGGCGGATGTGTTTCGGGCGATTGCACCGCGTGAAAAACGCCACTGTGATTTAGGCCTTGAGGGATTGCACAAGATTGTGCGCACGGAAGCGGGCCATCAGCAAGCGGCCGCAGCTGTTGCGTATTGGCATCCGCGTGTTGCGGCAACTTTCGGTCATGCAGGATCAAGCCGCTACGAAACTTTGAAAAAATTTGGCTTGCGGCACCACCCCAATGAGGTCTTGTTGGCTGATTGGCAGCAGCAGGCGCATGACGCGTTGAACGCTCTCAAGCTCGCTTAATTCCATTGCAGTTTTTTTAGAAAGTATAACCATGTCGGTTGCGCCTCACGCTTCATCCAGCAAGCCTTCAGTCTCAAACACATCCTTGCAGACCCGGCCCACACGGCTGGAAAGTTATGTCTGTGGCCAATGGGTGCGTGGGGCACGCGAGGGGAGCCTGTTGCAAGACGCAGCCACAGGCCAACCGATTGCCTTGATTGATTCATCGGGGCTTGATTTTCAGGCGGCGCTGGCCCATGGCCGACGCCAGGGCGGGGCGCGTTTGCGGCACATGAGTTTTCATGAACGCGCTTTGATGCTGAAGGCGGTCGGGCAAATGTTGATGGCCAATAAGGAGGCTTTTTATCAGCTTTCTTTTGCAACAGGAGCCACACGGGCTGATAGCTGGATTGATATTGAAGGCGGGATTGGCACGCTTTTATCCTATGCGTCAAAAGCGCGGCGCGAATTACCCAATACGCGTGTGTTGATTGAAGGGGATATGGAAGTGTTGTCGCGGGACAACAGTTTTTCAGCCCAACATATTCTCACGCCCCTCGAAGGTGTGGCGGTGCATATCAATGCTTATAATTTTCCGTGTTGGGGCATGTTAGAAAAAATGGCGCCCTCTCTGTTGGCGGGCATGCCTGTGCTCATCAAGCCGGCCAGCCAAACCGCTTATCTAACTGAATTGATGGTCCGCACCATCATCGAAAGCGGCTTGTTGCCGGAAGGCGCTTTGCAGCTTGTTTGTGGATCATTGGGTGATTTGCTGGATCATGTCGATGAGCAGGACGTGGTTACATTTACCGGCTCTGCTGCAACAGGGCGCATGTTAAAAACACATCCGAAACTTGTTGAACAATCTGTGCGTTTTACAATGGAAGCGGATAGTTTGAATGCTTCGATCCTTGGCCCTGATGCGGGCCCCGGGACAGATGAATTTGACTTATTCGTGCGCGAAGTCGTGCGGGAAATGACCGTAAAAGCCGGACAAAAATGTACAGCCATTCGACGTATTATGGCGCCGCATTCAGTGTGTGAGGCTTTGATTCAGGCGGTGGGCGGCAAATTGGCGCAGATCGGCATTGGCAATCCGGCAGAACCGGGTGTGAAGATGGGGCCGTTGGCGAGCCTGTCACAACGCGAGGAAGTGCGGACGCGGATCAACGCTTTGATGGTGGATGCCACATGTGTCGCGGGCGATCCGCACCATTG
>CAWUMW010000274.1:0-3148 GCA_963923415.1 uncultured Hyphomicrobiales bacterium
CCTGTCTTGATCCGTTTGACGGAGGGTGTTTTGGTGCTCACCCTCAACCGCCCCGACAAGTTGAATGCGTTTAATCCAGCCATGCATCTTGCATTGCGCGCCGGCATGGAACGCGCCCATGCGGAAAGCGCGGTTCGTGCCGTGCTGCTGACTGGTGCAGGGCGTGGATTTTGCGCCGGACAAGATCTTGGTGATCGGGATCCAAGCAAGCAAGACGGCCCGCCCGATCTCGGACACACGCTTGATCAATTTTATAATCCGCTGATCCGCTTGATCCGCACACTGCCCAAGCCGGTGATTTGCGCGGTCAATGGTGTTGCCGCCGGAGCGGGGGCCAATCTCGCTTTGGCCTGTGATCTGGTGCTCGCGGCCCAATCAGCGCGCTTTATTCAAGCTTTTGCAAAAATTGGTTTGATCCCCGATGCGGGCGGATCTTGGTCGCTGGCGCGAATTTTGGGCGAACCGCGCGCCAAAGCGCTGGCTTTAACCGCAAGCCCGCTTGATGCCGACACCGCCGCCCAATGGGGGTTAATTTGGCAAGCAGTCCCTGATGCGAGCCTGTGGGACACAGCCTTTGCGCTGGCGCAAACACTCGCCAAAGGGCCGACAAAAGCCTATGGCCTCACCAAACACGCCATTCATGCTGCTGCCGACCAATCACTGGATAGACAACTTGATCTGGAACGCGATCTGCAACGCGAGGCTGGACGCAGTGCCGATTATGCGGAAGGCGTGTCAGCCTTTCTTCAAAAACGCCCCGCCGAGTTTAAAGGCCAATGACCAAACCCTCCGCCACCACGCTGTCCCCCCAAGCACTCGCCGAAGCCTGCGCCACGTCTATGTGGGCGCAAGATCAGACCTCTCAATATTTCGGCATGCAGATCGACGCTATCGCAGCCGGACACGCAACGCTCTCGATGACGGTGCAGGACTGGATGACCAATGGTCATAAAACCTGCCATGGCGGTTGTATATTCACGCTGGCGGATTCAGCCTTTGCCTTTGCCTGCAACAGCTATAACCACCATGTGGTTGCGCAAATGGCCTCCATCAGTTTTATTGCGCCCGCTTTTTCAGGGGATCGTTTGTGTGCAACAGCCCGTGAAATCATGCGTAAAGGCCGCAACGGCATTTACGATATCCGGGTGACGAATCAACAAGGCGATCTGATCGCAGAATTTCGTGGCCATTCACGCATCGTGAAAGGCACGCATCTGCCTGACTCAACACCGTAGTTTCTGTGAGAAAAAAAGGGGGGACTGATGGAGGATCTTGCACCGCGTAAAGGCGATCTGGAACCCATTGAAATCGCATCCCGTGATGAAATTGCAGCCTTGCAGCTTAAACGCATGCAGTGGTCACTGGCCCATGCCTATGAGAATTCCGCCTTTTATAAACAGCATTTTGATCAAGCCGGTGTTCACCCATCTGATTTAAAAAGCCTTGCCGATCTCGCCAAATTTCCGTTTACCGTCAAAACAGATCTGCGGGATACCTATCCCTTCGGGATGTTTGCCGTCCCGCGCGAAAAGCTGGCACGGCTACACGCCTCTTCCGGCACAACCGGCAAGCCGACTGTTGTTGGCTATACCGCCCAAGACATCGACACATGGGCGCATTTGATGGCCCGCTCGATCCGCGCTTCGGGGGGACGCGCCGGAGATATCGCGCATATCGCCTATGGCTATGGTTTGTTTACCGGTGGTTTGGGCGCGCATTATGGCGCCGAACGCCTTGGATGCACCGTGGTGCCGATTTCTGGCGGGATGACGGAACGGCAAGTCACGTTGATCACTGATTTCAAACCGCGCATCATTATGGTGACGCCCTCTTATATGTTGTCGATTTTGGATGAATTCCGCCGCCAAGGTCTTGATCCGCGCAAAAGCTCTTTAGCGGTTGGAATCTTTGGCGCTGAACCTTGGACCAATGCCATGCGGGAAGAAATCGAACAGGCCTTTGACATGCATGCGGTGGATATTTACGGCCTGTCAGAAATCATGGGCCCCGGTGTGGCAAATGAATGTGTCGAAACCAAAGATGGCTTACATATTTGGGAAGATCATTTTTATCCTGAAATCATTGATCCAGTCACAGGCGCGGTGTTGCCCGATGGCGAAGTCGGAGAACTTGTTTTCACCACGCTGACCAAACAAGGCTTGCCTGTTATTCGCTACCGCACCCGCGATTTAACCCGCCTTTTACCCGGCACCGCGCGCAGCATGCGCCGTATGGAAAAAATCACGGGTCGGTCGGATGACATGATGATTTTGCGTGGCGTCAATGTGTTTCCAACACAGATCGAAGAACAGATCTTAAAATGCCGCGGCTTAGCTCCGCATTTTCAAATTGAATTGATCCGCGAAGGACGCATGGATTCCATGGTCGTCCATGTTGAATCAACTTTATCTGCAACCGATAGCCAAGCCCGCCAAGCCTCCGCCAAAGAATTGGGCCACCACATCAAAAGCATTGTCGGTGTCACCACCACCATCAATGTCAGAGACCCCGGCACGATTCAACGATCCGAAGGCAAAGCCAAACGTGTGATCGACAATCGTCCTAAACAGGATGAACCGGTCACATCATGAAATCAGGACCACTCTTTATCCTGACGACAACGCAATGAGGAATGAGAATGGCCCGCACCCGAGCCAGTGATTTTGAAGAAAAACGGCAAATCATTCTGACAAGTGCTGCGGCTGTGTTTGCGGAGCAAGGCATGGAAAAAGCGTCGATGTCGCAAATCGCCACGCATTGCCAAGTGTCAAAAGCCTTGCTGTATCACTATTACCCCTCCAAAGGCGCTTTGATTTTTGGCATTATTCATGCCCATCTCAGTGAGCTTGAAGCGATGGTGCGCCAAGCTAATGATCCGGTATTGCCGCCTGAAGAGCGATTGCAAAAATTGATTTTTGCGGTTCTCGATAATTACCGCGGTGCTGACAATGATCATAAAGTGCAGCTTAACGGCATGGATGCCCTCACTGATGAGCAAAAGCACGAAATCCGTTTGATTGAACGCCAGATTGTAAAACCTTTTGCTGATGTCATCCGCACGTTAAATCCGAACCTCGATCGCCAAGACCAATCGCTGATCATGCCCGTGACCATGTCGTTGTTTGGGATGTTGAACTGGGTCTATATG
>CAWUMW010000275.1:0-3135 GCA_963923415.1 uncultured Hyphomicrobiales bacterium
AAAGAGCCAATCGCATCCATCAGCGCACAAAACACGGAAGACGCCAAAACCAAAGGCGGCTCCCCAACACCTTTAGAGCGATAAATTGTTGCTTCATCATTAGGCTCTTGCCACAATGCCACATTGAAAATCTCAGGCACATCAGCTGCCACCGGAATTTTATAGGTCGAGGGTGCATGCGTGCGCAACCGCCCCTCCGCATCATACACCAGTTCTTCGGTCGTCAACCAACCCAAACCTTGAATAAATCCACCCTCAATCTGCCCACGGTCCAAAGCCGGATTGAGAGAATGTCCGACATCATGCAGCAGATCGGTGCGCAAGACTTTATTCTCGCCCGTCATCGTATCGATGATCACTTCCGAACAAGCCGCTCCCCAAACAAAATAATAATAAGGCCGTCCGGTCTTACGCATCCGGTCCCAATCAAGTTTCGGGGTTTTATAAAAGCCACTGGCTGATAATTGAATACGCGCTAAATACGCAGATTTGACCACTTCGGCAAAAGACATCACCGAATCCCCAAACCGCACTTTGCCATTGGCAAATTGAATATCAACCGCTGAACATTGATGCTTTTCTGCAAGAAAAGTGGCGAGACGTGAGCGTAAGGTCAACGCCGCATTGCGGGCCGCCATCCCATTCAGATCGGAGCCTGCCGACGCTGCGGTCGGGGAGGCATTAGGCACTTTGTCACTGCGCGTCGACGCAATATGAAGGGTTGAGAGCGGAACACCCAATTCATCGGCAACAATCTGCGCGACTTTTTGAAAAAGCCCCTGCCCCATTTCCGTCCCGCCATGACTCAGATGGATGCTGCCGTCTGGATAAAGATGAATCAAAGCCGCCGCTTGATTCAAATGTGGCTGTGTAAATGAGATGCCAAATTTAACCGGGGTGAGGGCCAAGCCTTTTTTCAAAATGGTTGAGCTGTCATTAAACCGCGCAACCGCCTCCCGCCGCACCCGATAGTCGGATGTTTTTTCAAGCTGCTCCATAATGCGCCGCCCGGTGACGGAAGAGTCAACTTGCATTCCATAAGGTGTGACGGCACCATGATTGCCATAGAAATTGGCTTTGCGCACATCCAAGGCGTCGACTCCCAAACGCGTCGCAATCGCTTGCATCACGGTCTCAATCGCCAGCACGCCTTTTGGTGCGCCAAAGCCGCGAAAGGCTGTGTTCGATACCGTATGCGTGCGCAGTCGCTGTGAAGCAATGCGCGCTGAAGGCAAGAAATAGGCATTATCGGCATGCATGATCATCCGATCGATCGCGCCTTGGCTTAAATCAGCCGAACATCCGCACCGCACCAAAAACTGCAAATCAATCGCTGTAATCTGCCCGGTCGATGAAAAACCAACCTCCCAATCAACGCGTGCATCATGACGTTTGCCTGTCAAGACAAAGTCCTCATCCCGATCAAGACGAATTTTACACGGTCGCCCGGTGTGATGGGCTGCCAGTGCTGCCAAAGCCGCCCATTGATTGGCTTGCGATTCTTTGCCGCCAAAACCACCCCCCATGCGGCGAACCTCACAGGTCACCAAAGCGTCCGGCACCCCTAAGACCCGCGCCACCACATGCTGCACTTCGGCAGGATGTTGCGTGGAACTGAGCACTAACATCTCGCGCCCCTCGCCCGGCACAGCCATGGCGATTTGCCCTTCCAGATAGAAATGCTCCTGACCACCGATCCGTTGCTGACCGCGCAACCGGTGATCAGCCAAACCAAGCGGGGCTTCGCTGTCTGCGATCCCCAAATCATAATCACCGAGCATCCGGCTGCCGTGTTCGGCCGCATCCTCAATCGTGACCAGCGGGGTCTCGGCTTCAATGTCAATCTCAGCCAATCGTGCGGCCCGGCGCGCCAAATCACGACTGCGTGCCACGACAAGAAAAAGCGGTTGACCGAAATACATCACAGTTTGCGACGCTAGCAGCGGCTCATCTTGCGTGACTGGGGCAATCTCATTGCGCCCGGGAATATCATTGGAGGTTAAAACTGCGATTACCCCCTCCGCCTGTTCTACGCGCACGAGATCCAATCGGCGCACGCGCCCACAAGCGACAGGGGATCCTCCCACCGCTAAATGCAATACCCCTGCCGGAGGCCGCAGATCATCCAGATAAGGCGCTGCCCCTCGCACATGTTTTTCGGCACTGTCATGCGGCAAAGGTTGATGCACAACCGCTTTGTGCTGGAGCGCGGGCGCTGAAGGCTTGGCAGATACAGCAGCAACGTCCTCACTCATCGGATGGTGCTCCTTGTTGGGCATGATCGGCAGCGCGGCGCGGATGAATCCGGGTGGTTTCAGCCGGTAATCCAGCCATTTCAGCCAGTGCCTTGATCAAAATAGCCCGCGCGGCCTGTAATCGATAATCGGCTGACGCCCGATGATCGCTGATCGGGCTAAAATCATCCGCAAGCGCTTCAGCACCCATTTTCCATGTCGCGGCCGATCCAATCGGCTGGCCCTGCAAGGCCGTTTCGGCATGAAATGCACGCATCGGTGTGCCAGCCATTCCGCCAAAGGCCAACCGCGCCTCCGCAATCAAGCCCTGCTCCAACACCAATCGAAAGGCGCCTGTGACAGCCGCAATATCATCATCAAAACGCTTAGTGACTTTCAAAGCGCGAAACTGCATCCCCTCATCAAGGCGCGGAATATGCACCGCCCGCAGATATTCTCCCGGCTGGCGATCTTGCACACGATAGCGGATGAAAAAATCCTGCACCGGCAAAACGCGTGTTTCGCCTCCCTTCACCAATTCAAGGACAGCGCCCAAAGCCATTAAAGCTGGAGCCAGATCACCAATGGGTGAGCCATTGGCCAGATTGCCGCCCAATGTTGCCACATGACGAATTTGCTCGGAGGCAAAGCGCTGCATCAAGGCGTGTAAATCTGGATCCAATCGCCCGAGATAAAGCATCGCTTCTGTCATCGTGACCCCGGCACCCAGAACAAGCCGATCCACGCCTTGCACGATCTGGCCCAAACTCCGCACACGGCCAAGCCAAATCACCTGCGGAAGACGCCGCAATTCCTTGGTGATCCACAAACCTGCATCCGTCGCCCCGGCTATCAAATGCGCATCGGGATAACGCTCGATCAATGCGGAGAGCATCGCCTC
>CAWUMW010000276.1:0-3100 GCA_963923415.1 uncultured Hyphomicrobiales bacterium
GGCTGCGCGACCGGTCCTGACCACTGCGGGCGGAGCGTGGCCGATCACGCGGTGGCTTTTGGCTCCAGCCTGTATCGCGGCTTGACCGCCCCTTGTCTTCGTAGCGTGGACGGTCTTCGTAACGTGGACGCGGACCTGCACGCTCGCTGCGCTCACCGCGGCCATAGTCGCTGCGTTCACGGGGGGCGCGTTCAGGGCGATCCTCGTAAGAGCGCCGTGGTGGTCTCTCGGAAGTCCCGCGTGAGGATGGGCTGCGCTCGCTGCGGCCATAGTCGCTGCGTTCACCGCGGTTACGTTCTGGCCGTTCGGACGAACGGCTTTTGAAGGGCCGATCACCTTCGGAGGCGCGGCTGACCCGTTTGGGCCCGGTATGTTTTGCTGCTGCAGCACGCGGCGCGCCGGCGGAACGCTCTTTTGAAAAACGTTCTGGACCCGATGCGCGCTCTTGATCGCGCGCAGGCTTTTGATCGCGGTTTTGGCCGCGGCTCTTTATGGGGGAGTCGGCTGAGGTCCGGGGGGTGCGGCGGTCGGTTGGGCGTTTGCCCCCTCGACCCCCGGCTTTTTTGCTGTCATAGGTCATGCAGTGCTGATAGCAGACGCGGCGCCGCTTGACGAGGCAATGCGTGCCGATTTTTTGGAAAAAGCCGAAATGGACGCAACGCCTTCAGGAATGGATCTAGCTTTTGCCGAAGCCCGACAGGCTGCCGAAGCGGGGGAAGTGCCGGTGGGGGCCGTTTTGATGCAAGAAGGCCGCCTTTTGGCCCGCGCCGGCAATCGCGTCCTACGGGATGCCGATCCAACCGCCCATGCCGAAATGCTGGTTCTGCGCGAAGGGGCGCGTCTGCTCGGCCGTGAACGCCTGATCGGTTGTGATCTTTATGTGACCTTGGAGCCCTGTGCGATGTGTGCGGGGGCTGTGTCTTTGGCGCGCATCCGGCGGCTTTATTTTGCCGCTGACGATCAAAAAGGCGGAGCCGTGGAACATGGCCCGCGCTTTTTCTCGCAACCCACCTGCCATCATGCGCCAGAAATTTATGGGGGCTTGCGGGCCAGTGAAGCAGCACAGTTGTTGCGTGACTTTTTTCTGAGCAAGCGCTAACGAAGATTCAAGCGCGCGGACAATGCAGTTTTGAGCTCTTCTTTGATGGGATCCGCCGCTTCGAGAATGTCTTTGATTTTGAAAAAATCGAGCGCTTGAAATCCCCGCAGATCGGGCTTGAGCAATAAATCCGGCTGGGTGCTTTTGAGCTTTTGTTGCACCAATGCCGTTTGCATGATTTGTGCAGCACCGATCATGGCCGCAAAAGGGCCGGGCAGGTGATCGGCCTGTTTCGGTCCGCCTGAGACATCCACCGCGATGATCAACAAGTCTTGATCTTGAAAAATGTCGAAGGGCAGAGGATTGATCGCCCCTCCATCAATCAAAACACGTCCCTCAATCTTGATCGGCTTCACCAAAGCGGGCATGGCCATCGACGCCGCAACACCACTCACCAACGCCCCGTGATGAAGCCGCACTTCCTGATGGGTGTAAAAATCGGTCGCAATCACCGTGAGCGGAATTTTCAAGGCTTCAAATGTATCGGGCACTGCATCGGGCCAAAATAAATCGAGCAAGCTTTCTGCATCCACCAAAACCGGATTGCCGGGCGAGCGGGCAAATAAATCTTTGACCCGTCCAACCCGTGCCTGCCACAAACGGCTCATCACATCGGCTTTGTTGTGAAACAGCGTTTCATATCGCTGTCTGAGATCGCGCGCTGGGATGCCCGCAGCATAGGCTGCTCCGATAATTGCGCCAATCGACGATCCGGCGATGGCCTGTGGCCTAAGGCCTAAGTCATCAAGTGTTTCGAGCACCAAAAGATGCGCCAGACCCCGTGCGCCCCCGCTGCCTAACACCAGACCAATCGGCGGCAGACTGGTGTTGGGTCTTTTCATGAGCGTTCAGCCTGTTGGGCCCAATGCCAGCCTGCTTGCGCTAAGGGGCGCACTTGATCGGCCATGGCTTTGGCATTGTCATTGCTGGCTGTCCCATCACGAACGCGTCCGACAATGCCTTGCAAAATCGCCGCGAGACGAAAAAAATTATAAGCGAGATAAGGCTCAAGTGGGGGTAGGTTGGAGCGTCCCGCCGCTTGCGCATAATCGGCGGCATGGTCTTCGAGACGAGGCAGGCCGAGCGCCTCCACATCAAGCCCCATTAAACTGCCCGTGCCAGCCCCCGTGTCCGAGCGCGGCATGACCCATGCCATCAAATGATAGACCAGATCAGCAATCGGATCCCCCAAAGTTGCCAATTCCCAATCCAAAACCGCACGGATTTGCGGTTGATCCGGAGCGAGGATCAAATTGTCCAACCGATAATCGCCATGCACGATACTCGCCCCTTGGCTCGTGGGGAGATGGTCAGGGAGCCAAGCCATCAAACGATCCATATCGTCAATTGTTTCGGTGGCAGAGAGCCGATAATTTTCGCTCCAGCGTCGCACCTGCCGTTGGATATAGCCTTCGGCTTTGCCAAAACCCGACAAGCCGATTGCATGGGGATCAAGACTGTGAAGGCGGGCCAAAGTCTGCGCCATCGCGCGATAGACGGCACGACGATCGTCGGGCTGATCCTCTGGCATGGAGGGCTCCCAAATCACCCGTCCGTCAATATGGCTCATCACATAAAAAGCGGTGCCAATGATTGTTTCATCCGCGCAATAGGCCAGCGGACGGGCGGCAGGAAAATCAGCCTGTGCGAGGGCTTGTAACAAATGATACTCACGATCAATCGCATGCGCGGATTTAAGCAATTGTCCCGGCGGCTTGCGCCGCAACACATAGGCCTTGCTTGGTGTTGTGATCAAATAAGTGGGATTGGATTGTCCGCCTTTAAATTGTTGCAGGCTGAGGATCTCGGTGAAATCGGTCACATGCGCGCTGAGCCAAAGCGCGAGAGGCTCACGCGGTAAAGCCAACGCTCCTTGTGCGGGCTTGGTGCCGCTAAAGGTGGATTGCCGGTCAAGATAGTCCATGCCCTATAACTCCCTCAACACCTTTATGCCTGATCATGATCCGTTTAACAGCGGTCTTCGGTCCAAGCGTGTTGCGC
>CAWUMW010000277.1:0-3098 GCA_963923415.1 uncultured Hyphomicrobiales bacterium
CCGGGTTCCGGGTGATCCTGTTCTTGATCGTCTTGGCGGGCTTGTTCTATTTCTCCAAAAAGAAGATCTGGTCGCGCGTCGAGGGGCACCACTAAACAGGGGTGTCTTTTTCGAATGCGTTGCTTCTTCTCTGTATCAAAGCCCCGTTGGCGTAACGGGGCTTTTTTCTTGAGGTGGGGGCGCTCAGGATGAGGCGGTGAAAACGCTGAACCATTTGAGCGCGAACAGCAAAGAGGGCGTCATGACAAAGGCAGTGTTAGGGATTGTGGGCGGCAGCGGCATTTATGATTTGCCGGGCTTGCAGGATGTGCGCGAAGAGCCTGTGCAATCAGACTGGGGCGAGCCGTCAGCGGCGTTGCGGCGGGGACGGATCGGCGAGACGGAGCTGGTCTTTTTACCGCGCCATGGCGTGGGCCATCGCTTGTCGCCATCCGACATCAATTATCGCGCTAATATTGATGTGCTCAAACAGGCTGGTGTGACGGATCTGATTTCTCTGTCGGCCTGTGGATCCTTTCGTGCTGATTTGCCGCCTGGCGCCTTGGTGTTGGTGGATCAATTTATTGATCGCACGGTTGGGCGGGCGTCGAGCTTTTTCGGGGCGGGCTGTGTGGCGCATGTCTCGATGGCGCATCCGGTGGGACCGCGCTTGTCAGCCCATCTCGCGCGGGCGGCGGCCGAGGTGCAGATTGATGTGCATGAGGGCGGCACCTATCTGTGCATGGAGGGGCCGCAATTCTCCTCGCAGGCTGAATCCAAACTTTATCAAAGCATGGGGTGCGATGTGATCGGCATGACCGGGATGCCGGAAGCGAAGCTGGCGCGCGAGGCCGAGATCACCTATGCCATGTTAGCGATGGTCACCGATTTTGATTGCTGGCATCCTGATCATGATGCGGTGGATGTGGCGAGCGTGATTGCGGTTATGCATGCAAATGTTGGTAAAGCGCGACAGATTGTTACCCGACTGGCAGAGACGTTTCCGCGTGAGCGCGAAGACTGTCCGGTGGGCTCGCATCAGGCCTTGCAACATGCCATCATGACCGCGCCCGCCCAGCGCGATCCGCAGCGCGTGCATCAGTTACGCTTTGTCGCAGGAAGGGTGTTGTCATGATGGATCAAGATTTGCAAACGACGCTGCAGGACGCCATCCGTACGATTGCTGATTATCCCAAGCCCGGTATTTTATTTCGGGACATTACAACCTTGATGGGTAATCCGCGCGCCTTTCGGCGCGCGGTGGATGAATTGGTGCATCCGTTCACTGGCACGCAGATTACCAAAGTTGCAGGGATCGAAGCGCGCGGATTTATTCTGGGTGGTGCGATTGCGCATCAATTATCGGCTGGTTTTGTTCCGATCCGCAAGAAAGGCAAATTGCCGCATGAAACGGTTTCCATTGCCTATTCGCTGGAATATGGGCTTGATGAAATGGAAATCCATAAAGATGCCGTTGAAAAGGGCGCACGCGTTGTGCTGGTTGATGATTTGATCGCGACAGGCGGCACGGCAACAGCGGCCACCCAGCTTCTGCAGCAATTGGGAGCGGAGATTGTCGCAGCCTGTTTTGTTATTGATTTGCCTGATTTAGGCGGCGCGGATCGCTTGCGTGCTTTGGGTGTGCCGGTGCGCAGCCTCTTAAGCTTTTCTGGCCATTGACACTTTGCGACCTCTCGTGTTGGAGGCCTTGATTGAAAGTCCTTATTTTACAGTCGTTATTTTTACTGGCGCTTATGAAAAAATGAGGGATGTCTTGGGCAGCACTTTCTTCTAAGATGGATGTCAGGGGCGATCAGGGCCTCTGCTCAAAACCACAGGGAAGAAATCAATGCTCGATGAGTTAAAAGGTAAAGTTGTATTGGTAACGGGCGGCTCCACGGGAATCGGAGCGGAAGTCGCCAAGTCCTTTGGTGCGCATGGGGCCAAAGTGATGGTGCATTACAATGCCAGTGAGGCCGATGCCAAAGCGGTCGTCGATGCCATCACAGCAAAGGGCGGCACAGCGCAGATGATCAAGGGCGATGTGATGGATCGCAGCCAACCGGCCAAGATCATTGCGGCAACGCTCAAGGCCTTTGGGCGCATTGATGTGCTGATCAACAATGCAGGCGGCATGTTGGGGCGCAAGCCTTTGGCTGAGATGACCGACGAGCACTATGACAATGTGATGGATCTGAACGCATGGTCGGTGCTGGCCTTTACGCGTGAAGTCGCGCCCATCATGCAAAAACAAGGTGGCGGTAATATTATCAACACAACATCGATTGCCGCACGCAATGGCGGCGGTGGGGGTGCGGTGCTTTACGCGGCCTCGAAAGGTTTCGTCTCCACCTTCACCCGCGGCATGGCGAAAGAATTATGGGCTTTGGGAAAAATCCGCGTCAATGCGGTGGCACCGGGCGTCATTACCACGCCTTTCCACGAGCGCTATTCCAATGCCCAGCAAATGGAAGCAATGCGCGCTACTGTGCCGATGGGGTATCTCGCCGAAGCACATGAATGTGTGGGCGCGTTTTTATACCTCGCCTCTGATCAGATGTCGGGCTATGTGACCGGACAAGTGATTGAGGTGAATGGCGGTCAATTGATGCCATAACACGCTTGATCGCGGCCCAGTCAGACTGTTTGATGGGGCCGCGATGTTTGAGAGGGTGGTGGTGTTGCAGACTAATGAACTATGCGCCGTTTATATGATGGCCAACCGGAGAAACGGCGCGCTTTATACGGGGGTGACGGCTGCACTTGAGCGCCGCGTGTGGGAGCACAAGAACGGTCATTGCCAGGGATTTTCGAAACGCTATGGCTGCACGCTTTTAGTGTGGTATGAAGTCTTTGATATGATCGCAGATGCGATCGCACGGGAAAAACAGATCAAGGCCGGGTCTCGACGCGCCAAATTGCAATTGATCGAACACCTCAATCCTGATTGGCAGGATTTATACGCTGACTTAGCGCATTAAGTGTGTGGTGTTGAAAGCGCTTGAGTCAGACAAATTATTTGAGCGCAGACAATTCCACCCCCCGCGTCATTGCGATGCGCCGCAGGCGAAGAAGCAATCCAGAAGAAACAACGCGATAAAATTCCTGAGCGCATGATG
>CAWUMW010000278.1:0-3089 GCA_963923415.1 uncultured Hyphomicrobiales bacterium
ATTCTACGCGAGCCTTAAAAGCATTGACATTTTAATAAGTGTCGACACATTATGGAGTGCGAGAAGTTGGTCGTCTCGCTATCCTTTAAAGCAAGCTCCCCTGACATGAGATGAAAATACTGAAAATTTTAAGAAAATTACGACAGAGACGGGAAACCAGTGTCTTTTGATGAAAATGCGGGGGTAAACCCTTAAATGTCGACAGATATGAGTTTTCAGGGCTTGTCAGGTGAGGGGGAGGCTTTATGGTTGCAGGAGTGTGACGCCATGCCACTTGTTCTCTGCCGATCGCGGACAGAGTGGCCAAACACAACAAAGCGTGCGTGATTGGGGGAGGGGAGCGTAAGATGACGGATCAGCAGTCAAAGCCGTCTGCACCGAAAGCAAGCGGCCGCGCCAAACGGTTTCCGCAATTGCGGCTTGAGGATATTGCGCCGGAGGGCCAAGCGCTGGCCAAAGAGATACTTCAAATCTCCAGTGTCGGCTTAGGCGGGCCTTATAATATCATGTTGCGCAGCCCGATTTTTGCTGATCGGATGAAAAGGCTTTTGGATTATTTGCGGTTTAACTCATCCTTATCCCCCCGCCTCACCGAATTTGCAATTTTGATTCAAGGGGTCGAGTGGCGCTCGAATGTGGAATGGTATGCGCATTATCCGCTCGCCATCAAAGCGGGGCTTGATCCCGCCATCGCCAGTGATTTGAAAGCCGGGATCAGGCCGCGCTCCATGCAGCCCGACGAAGAAATGGTGTATGAGGTCTCTATGGCGCTGATGAAACAGCATGCTCTCTCTGATGATTTGTTTGAACGGGCCAAATCTATTCTCGGCGAACAGCCTTTGGTTGATCTGGTCGCAGTCAGTGGGACTTATGTCACGGTTGCTATGCTGCTGAGTCTGGGCGAGGAGCTGCCGCCTGAAGGTACGCCGCTGCCTTTTCCTCCGCAATAAGTCGCTTTGACCCTGTCCGATGCAGGAAAAAGGCGATTGTCAGCCTTTCAAAATAATGCATTATACTTTTTATATAATAACACGCCTTGCGCGTGCGCATGAAGGGACCTCTGTGCTGCCATGCTCGATCCGGCAGAAAAGATCCGTGCAGATCATGATCGCAATGGCTCGGTCCATGCGCAGGACTGTTTGCTGTCTGTAGAGAATTTGCAGGTTGAATTTAGCTCTGCGCGGGGTCGGTTACGTGTTGTTGATGGTGTCAGCTGGTCGGTTAACAAGGGTGAGACGCTCGCTTTGGTGGGCGAAAGCGGCTGTGGCAAATCGATCTCTGCTTTATCCGTGATGCAATTGTTGCCCAAGCCCGCCGCCTCCATTGTTGGCGGGCGGATCATGTTTGCGGGGCAGAATTTACTTTCGCTCCGGGAGGGGCAGTTGCGCCAGATGCGGGGGCGCGACATGTCGATGATTTTTCAAGATCCGATGACCTCGCTCAATCCCGTGCTGACTGTTGGTGATCAAATCACCGAACCCTTGATGAATCATTTGCGCATGACAGCCCAACAGGCCCGCGCCCGCGCCATTGAATTGCTGGCGATGGTGGGCATTGAGGATATGGAAAAACGGCTGGATCAATATCCGCATCAATTTTCGGGCGGCATGCGCCAGCGCGTCATGATTGCCATTGGCTTGGCGTGTCATCCCAGTCTGATTATAGCCGATGAGCCAACGACAGCGCTTGATGTCACCATTCAAGCGCAAATTCTTGAAATGATGAGCGCGTTGACCCGGCGGCTTGGCATTACTTTGGTGATCATTACGCATAATCTCGGCATTGTCGCCCGTTATGCGGATCGCGTGGCGGTCATGTATGCCGGAAAAATTGTGGAACAAGGCGCGGCTGGCGCGCTTTTTAAAAATCCGCACCATCCTTATACGCGCGGATTGCTGCGCTCTGTTCCCCGCTTAGATCGCGCAAAAGAGGCCTTGCTCGCTACGATTGAAGGCTATCCGCCAAGCCCCTCTGTTGAGAAAAAAGGGTGTGCTTTTGCGCCGCGTTGCGATCGGGCGCAGGATGTGTGTTTTGAAAAGCAGCCAGATTTAGTCACAACCGCGCAGCACCAATCTGCCTGTCATTTTTCTGATCAAATGCGCCTTGATGTGCAAGCCCGTGTGAACGCGTCTTTAGCGCCCGGTGCAGGATCAGTTGCAGGGCCGCTTCAGGATCATCTTGTGCAGAACCATCTTTTAGAGGTCCGCAACATCAATAAAGTTTTTGGGGGCACGGGCGCGACATTTTTGGGCGCGAAGGCCAGCTTGCACGCTGTCAAAGATGTGTCCTTTACCATTGGCCGCGGGGAAACGCTCGGGCTTGTCGGTGAGTCGGGTTGTGGCAAAACAACCGTGGGCCGCATGATTTTGAAACTGGAAAAGACAAGCTCGGGCGATATTGTATTCGCAGGCGAAAGTCTGGTGCAGGCTTCTGCAGCGCGGATGCAAGCTTTGCGGCGGCAAATTCAAGTCATTTTTCAAGATCCCTATGCCTCGCTCAATCCACGCATGACGATGGGCGAAACATTGATGGAGCCGCTTGTTCACAGTCTGGGCCTATCGATCAAAGTGGCGCAAGATCGTGTACATGAATTGATTGATCATGTTGGCCTGTTGCGTGATGTAAAAGATCGGTATCCGCACCAATTGTCGGGCGGCCAACGACAACGGATTGGGATTGCGCGGGCGCTGGCCTTTGAGCCGAATTTGATTGTGTGCGATGAGCCCGTCTCTGCGCTGGACGTGTCTATTCAGGGACAAATTATCAATCTTTTGTCGAGTCTACAAAAAAAGCTGGGTGTGTCTTATTTGTTTATCGCGCATGATCTGGCTGTGGTGCGGCACATTTCCCATCGTGTCATTGTCATGTATCGCGGACAAATCGTCGAGACGGCGGCTTGTGACACGCTTTATGAAAAGCCGCTTCATCCTTATACACGCGCTTTGTTAAATGCCGCCCCTGTTCCCGATCCGCAGATTGAAAAAGCCCGTAAGGGATATGTGCTGCAAGGAGAAATCGGATCGGCCTTGTCAAAGCGGACAGGCTGTTTGTTTGCTAATCGCTGCGCGCTTGTGACGCCCGCCTGCCAG
>CAWUMW010000279.1:0-3058 GCA_963923415.1 uncultured Hyphomicrobiales bacterium
TCCCGTCTGACTCTCTGCCTGATGAAACCAGTCCCATAGAAAACAATATCGCAAGTCCTGTGATGCCTGACGACCAGCCTGATGATGAGCCGGTCAGTGTGGCGCGCTTGTCTGATCAGGATTCCAGCGAAGATCAGATTTTCCAAGAACTGGCCGCCTCTGTCCGCGCGTTGCATGAACAGCCGGTTGAGCGCAGACCTTCTGATCTGTTTGCCATTCCCGCCGATATTCAAGCTTTGCTTGATCGGTTGCCGGTTGGCATTTTGGTCAGCCGCGGTGATGTGCCGATTGTCATGAATAAAATGTTATTACAGACACTTGGTTATGACAGTGCCGATGATTTTCATGCCGCAGGCGCGATCCATGATTTATTTGCCCAACAACCATCCGATGAGGCGGCCGACCACGACCATCCTTCAACCTTGATGCATCTGCAAACACGGCTTGGTAAAACGGTTTCCATGCGGGTGATGTTTCAAACCCTGCCGTGGGGATATTTGCCAGCCTCGATGATGGTGTTTGTGCCGGCGGATTTATTGCCTGCTGAACCCGTAGGCACTGCGCATGAATTTTTTGAGCCGTTGCCTCATATTGAGATCGAGCAAGCCGAGATTAAACAAGTTGAGATTAATCAAGCCGAGATCATGCCTGTCGAGAAACAGACACCGCAGATCGATGCTGTGTATGATGAAGAGCGGCAACAGCGCTTGCTGGAGCTGGAAGCAATTTTAGATACGGCCACCGATGGGGTGATCGTGCTGGATGGCGATGGTGTTATTTTGTCGCTGAACAGTTCGGCCGAAGCCCTGTTTGGTTATGATGCATTTGAATTAGCGGGCGTGTCCTATCTCACGCTGTTTGCCCCCGAGAGCCGGATGATTGTGTGCGATTATCTGGAAGGGGTGCGCGAAAATGGTGTGCGCAGCTTGATGAATGACGGACGCGAAGTCACGGGTCTGGAAAAACAGGGCCGCAGCATGCCGTTGTTTATGACATTAGGCCGCACATCTTTGCACGGATCGGGGCGCTTCTGTGCGGTGCTCCGGGATCTCACGGCATGGAAAAAAGTTGAAAGCGATTTAAAAGAATCGCGTCGTCAAGCCGAACTCGCCAATTCACAAAAATCAGATACGCTGGCTCGCATCAGTCATGAATTGCGCACACCGCTTTCGGCCATTATGGGCTTTGCCGAAGTGATGGTGGAAGAGCGCTTTGGGCCGGTCGGTAATGAGCGCTATCGCGATTATCTGCGTGACATTCATCAATCCGGTCAACATCTGTTGTCTTTGGTCAATGATCTGCTTGATCTCGCCAAAATTGAAGCTGGAAAATTTGATCTTGATTTTGCTGCGGTGGATGCCAATGCCACTGTGCGTGCCGCCTTGGCGATGATCCGCCCGGAAGCGGATCGCCATCATGTGTTTTTGCGCTCTGCTTTGGCGTCGACTTTACCGATGATTGTAGCAGATGAGCGCACCTTGCGTCAGGTGGTGATTAATTTGTTATCGAATGCCGTGAAATTTACCGAAGCTGGCGGGCAGGTGATTGTCACCACAACCTTGTCGGATGAGGGAGAAGTTGCGCTGCGTATCAGAGATACAGGCGTTGGCATGGATAGCGATGAATTAAAAATGGCGCTTGAATTATTCCGGCAAACTGCCGCAGGCCGTAAGGCCGGAGGCACGGGTTTGGGCTTGCCGCTGACCAAAGCCTTGGCAGAAGCCAATCGGGCCCGCTTCGCTATTAAGAGTGAGCGGGGGCGCGGAACTTTGGTTGAAATTATTTTTCCGTCAAACCGCGTTTTAGTGTCTTAACACGTCAAACCCTTTAAAGCGGATTAAGCAGGCCGTCCCGATTCCATAGGGCCGGAAATAAGCGCATCCATAAGACGGCGATCAAGATGGTACAGAGCCCTCCGAGGGACACCGCGAGCACAGGGCCGAGCAGGGCTGCTGCCAATCCTGATTCAAATTCGCCCAATTCATTGGAGGCGCCGATAAACACGGTTGAAACAGCCGACACACGTCCGCGCATGGCATCAGGCGTATTTCCCTGTACAAGGGATTGGCGAATATTGACACTGACCATATCCGCAAGGCCTGAGACATAGAGGCATAGCAAAGACACCACAAAGGATTCCGACAGACCAAAGCCGATCATTGAAAGGCCAAACACCACAATGGCAGCAAAGATTAAGCGCCCGGCATTTTGACGGATCGGCCATTGGGTTAAAATCAGCGCCATCGAAATGGCCCCCAAAGCAGGGGCTGCGCGCAACAGGCCTAAACCTTCAGGGCCGGTTTTTAAAATATCATGCGCAAACATCGGCAATAAAGCGGTCGCGCCACCGAGTAAGACGGCAAACAAATCAAGCGACATCGCGCCCAAGACAACCGGATGCGCTTTAATAAAATGAATCCCGCCCAACAGATCATCCCAAGAGATCGGCCCGCGCCGCGGAGCATCAGGGCGCGGTGTAATACGCATGATACAGATCAGCCCGATCAGAAACATCACACCCGCTAAACCAAAGACCAGCGGCGCTCCAAACACATATAAAAAGCCGCCTAATGCAGGACCGACTGCAGTGCCGCTTTGCATCAAGGACGAGGATAAGGCCAAGGTGCCAGCCAACACATCTCGTGGCACCAGACTCGGTAGCAGAGCTTGGGTGGCAGGGATATGAAAGGCACGGGCACTGCCTTGCAGCATGACCAGCAGAAAAATCGGTGTCATCTGTGTGATGTCATACAGCGCACATAAAAATAAACCGCCGCTTGAAACCGAGGCAGCCAGATAACCAGCTGCAACGACATGGCGTCGATCAAACCGATCCGCGATATGACCCGATAAAAGAGCCAGAACCGGAGCGGGCAAAAAGGCCGCCAGACCAACGAGGCCCAAGGCCCATGCACTGTGCGTGGCCTCATAGACATACCAGCCACAGGCTACATTTTGCATTTGCAACGCAATCAATGAGGCAATGCGCGCGGCAGCAAAGGCACGAAAATCAGCAAGGCGAAACGCAGTCCAGCCGGAATGGGTCATTGTGAATTTG
>CAWUMW010000280.1:0-3057 GCA_963923415.1 uncultured Hyphomicrobiales bacterium
ATCGCTGTTTTGAGGAACTCATCTTGCTTGCAGGCCTTCATGATTGCCTGACGCACCATTGGATTATTGGTGGGCGCAACCAGATGATTAAAGCGTGCCCATCCCATATTCCCTGTCGGATCCAGATTTTCAACTTTCACATTGGGCGCTTTTTTCAACACATCGATCAGATCGGGTGTGACTTGTTCCCAATAATCGATTTCTCCCGACATCAAAGCATTCATCGCGGTATTGGCATCCATCGTATACCATTCCACACGGTCCACTTTGGCAATCTTGCCCCCGGCTGCGGACGAGACCGCTTCTTTGCGGGGATTATAGCCTTTAAACTTTTCATAAATGGCGAGATTGCCGGGTTTCCAATTTGCTTTGTTGAACATGAACGGGCCGGAGCCTGTCGTGTCCTCAATTTGTTTGTCAGCCGGTGTTTCCGCAACCCGTTTGGGCATCATAAAGGGAACATTGGATGAAATTTTGCCGATCGAATCTAAGACCACACCATAAGGCCGTTTGAGGGTCAGTACGATGTTTTTCGCGCCATCTGCTTCCAGCTTGTCGGTGACAGCCATCAGGCGTTGTCCCATCCCGTCGCGTTTGCCCCAGCGTTGTAAGGAGGCGACGCAGTCATCAGCCGTCACAGCCGTACCATCATGCCACGCCAAACCGTCGCGCAGCTTCATGACGTAGCGCAAGCGATCGCCTGAGACGTCGAGACTTTCAACCATTTGCGGTTGCGGTTTGAGATTATCATCAAGGGCAAACAGCGTGTCATAGATCATATATCCATGATTGCGGCTGATATAACCGGTGGTCCAAATCGGATCGAGAATTTGCAAATTGGCGTGGGGAACCACTTTCAGCACGTCCCGATTTTTTCCTTGTGCCTGTGCCGGACCGGCAGGCAGGGCAGCGGTAGCGGCTGTGGCGGCGGTGCCGGCCAGAAGATCTCTACGTGACAGACTCATGAACTATCCCCTCTGAAGACTTGAGTTATTGAAGACATGATTGAAGCACCCTTGCTCATGCGCGGGCACCGTCTTGGGGCTGATTGAAGCCTGCGCAACTTGATCTGTCAAACCTGTTTGCGCGGCATCGGCTGACTGTTTGCAGCGCAGTTGCACAAAAAAGCGTATTCGCTAGGCTGATCGCTGCAGTTTTTTGGAGAATCGGCCGATGCGACTTTTACTTGCCATGATGAAACATGAGACCAATACATTTTCGCCCGTGGTGACCGATTTGGCGCGGTTTCGGGCGTGGGGGCTCTATGAAGGCGCCGATGTGGTGACAGCCTATCGTGGCACAAATCACCCTTTGGCGGCTTTTCTGGATATCGCAGAGGCGCAAGGAGCGCAGATTGTCACGCCTGTTGCCGCAGAGGCGATGCCGTCAGGCTTGGTTCAAAAAGAAGCCTATGCATATTTATGTGGACGGATTCTCGATGCCTTGCGTGATGAGGGGCCTTTTGATGGAGCCATGCTCGATTTGCATGGCGCTATGGTGGCGGAACCCGATTGGGATGCAGAAGGAGGGCTTTTGGAGGCCATGCGCCAGATCGCCCCTGATTTGCCGATTGCTGTAACCTTTGACATGCATGGCAATATCACCGAGCGGGTTGTGCGTCATTGCACCATACTTAATTGTTATAAAAGCTATCCGCATACCGATATGTATGTGACGGGGAAGGCCTGTGGTGAGGTTTTCATGCGGGCTTTGCGCGGAGAGATCAAACCGGTGATGAGTTATGGCGCCTTGCCCTTGCTCGCCCAAACCTTGCGGATGGGTACGGCTGATTTTCCGATGGGCGATATGCAAGCCATGACGCGCGCTGAAGAGACTCAAGCACCGGTCCTGCTTGCCAGCGTGTTTGGCGGCTTTCCGATGGCTGATATTGCGCAAGTGGGTTTGTCTGCAATTGTGGTGGCTGATGGCAATCAGGATGCGGCGGATGCGGCGCGGGATCGGTTGTTAGATTTTGCCTGGCAGCATCGCGCTGATTTTATCTATCAGCATGAGCCCTTGGAACAGGCGGTCGCGCGCGCGAAGACGCTGACCGAACAGCCGATTGTCTTGCTGGATCATGCCGATAATGTTGGCTCAGGCGGCACCTCTGACTCAATGGTGGTGATCCGCGAGGTGATCCGCCAAGGGCTTAAGGATGTGGCGGTGGGGGCGGTATGGGATCCAGAGGCGGTTCGACAGATGATGAAGGCGGGTGTTGGGGCGCGCCTGACACTTGATCTTGGTGGCAAGACCGATATGCCAAGCATTGGTGCCAAAGGCGAGCCCTTGCGGTTGACGGGGATTGTGCGGCGTTTATCCGATGGCGAATGGACGGTGCGCGGGCCGATGTATACCGGGACAAAAGTAACAACGGGACCAACGGCGGTGTTTGAAACCGAAGGTCTGTCGATTGTTGTGACCTCGTTACATCATGAGCCGTGGGATGCTGGTATTTTTACCAGTGTGGGGATCGATCCGGCCCATTGTCGCTATTTATTGTTGAAATCACGCATCCATTATCGGGCTGGTTTTTCGCCTTATGAAAAAGCGCGGGTGACCTTGGACGGGGTGGGGGTGACCACATCCGATAACAGTCTTTTAAGTTATCGCCAGTCCAATAAACCGCTTTATCCTGTTCATCCCGAAGCGCGGTGGCCGGACTGAGGGCGGACACTCATTTATCCTTTCGGTTGGCTAATGCGGGCGAAGGGGAAGGCGGATTCATAGGCTTTAGATGCCCGCAGCACTAATGCATCGGCATTCATCGGTCCAACGACTTGCAAGCCAACGGGTAAGCCCTCGCGGGACAGGCCACAGGGAAGCGTTGCGGCGGGCTGCATGGTCAAGTTGAACGGATAGGTAAAGGGCGTCCAGCGGGTCCAGTCATCGCCCCAGCTTGGATCAGCAGGCGTGTTGCGTCCAGCTTCAAAGGCCGGCAAAGCTAAGCTTGGCGTGAGGAGCAAATCATAACGCTCATGAAAGCGCGCCATTGCCAGCGCTAGGGCATTGCGTTGATAAAACAAAGCGTCAGCGTAATCCGCGCCAGAAATTCGCTCG
>CAWUMW010000281.1:0-3047 GCA_963923415.1 uncultured Hyphomicrobiales bacterium
ACCCCATATCCTTAGCGCGCCTTGTTGCAGCCTCTCATGCGGGGGCTGGAAGTCAAAGCCTGTTGGCGTCTGCTAGCCTTTCTGATCACATCCTGCCGCAGCTGGCCCATCCTGTGACGCAAACCGGTGTGGTACAAAAGGGATTGGGGGCTGCATTCGAGGCATTGGTTGGAAAGCCGGTCTTTAATTGTGCGAATGACACATGGGCGGCTGTGTTGGGTTTAGGAGCCATGCGACCCGGCATGGCCTATAATATTTCAGGAACCACCGAAGTCTTTGGTGTGCTCAGTCACAGCAAAGCAACAGCCGATGGATTATTGCATGTCGACTGGGGCGATATTGATCAACTGGGTGGGCCAAGCCAAAATGGTGCGGATACGCTGCGCTGGCTTTTAAGCCTGTTGCAGGACAGCTCTGATCAAGACCTGATCGATACATCGCTCGAAAAGCTGCTTGCTGGTCCGCGCGAGGCACAGCCCTTGTTGTTTTTGCCTTATCTGAATGGCGAGCGCACGCCCTATTGGAACCCTGCTTTGCGCGGTGCCTTGATTGGCCTGAACCGCAAACATAGCGCTACGGATATGGCCTATGCGGTGATGGAGGGTGTCAGCTTCCACAACCGACTGATTTTGGAGCGCGCAGAAGCAGCGATGGGGCTGCGTGTTCATGAAATCAGATTCGGCGGTGGAGCGGCGGCCAATCCAGTGTGGCGCCAAATCAAAGCCGATATTTGCGCGCGGCCTGTACGTGTGACCACATCGCAAGAAGCAGGTTTGTTAGGGACTGCGGCGGTGATTTGGACGGGTCTGGGTCGGTTTTCATCGCTTGAAGCCGCGCAAGACGCCCTAGTTCAAACCGCCTCTTTTGTAACGCCTGATCCTGAGCGGGTTCTCTTTTACGATCAACTCTATCAGCATTTTCGGGCGGCTGAACATGCCTTAGCACCTGTGTCCATGTCCTTGGCGCATCTGTCCTCAAGCCCCTCTCCTGATCAAGGAAAGGTATAATATGCGCAAGCTTATCGAAACTTACGGAACGGCTTTTTTTGGTGCGGCGCTTTTTGTTGTTTTTGCACTGACGGCACCGAATTTCACCGCACCCACCAATCTGCTGAATGTGTTAAAAGATGTCAGCTTTTTAGCAATTTTAGCCCTTGGCTTTACGCTGGCGCTCCGCGTGGGAGAGCTTGATCTTTCGATCGCGGACATGGCGAGTCTGTCAGCCGTTGTTGCTGGCTGGTTCATCCATCAACAGGCCCATCCATTGCTGGCCTGCGGGGCTGCTCTTGGCGTTTCTGTGGCGCTCGGTGCCTTTAATGGATGGGGCGTGACACGCCTGCATGTGCCGTCTTTGATTGTGACATTAGGTGTTGCCGCGATTGCCAAAGGTCTGTCTTTTATGATCACACAAGGGGTGGCCTTTGTTGGAAAATGGCCCTCCGACTTTACAGCCATTGCGCGCGGCTCTCTGCTGGGTGTGCCGCATTTAATTCTCTGGTTGGTGGGGGTCAGCGCCTATGCTTGGATCTTACTGAATAAGACGCGGACAGGCGCGCATATGACTGCCACCGGAGAGGCTGAGGAGGCCGCTCGGCTCGCAGGTGTTAAAACCATCCGCATGAAGATGATCGGCCTCATTCTGTCTGGTCTGTGTGCAGGGATGACGGCCGTGTTGTTGGCCGCCAATCTGTCATCCGCCGCCCCGAATATGGCCGCAGACTATTTCTTATATGCCATTGCCTCTGTTTTATTAGGCATGACCATGGTGCAACCGGGCCATCCTAATATAATCGGCACGGTGAGTGCGGCCCTGATCCTCAAAATTCTTGGCAATGGTTTGGTGTTGCTCGGTGCGCCCTACTACTTGCAGGATATGGTGCTTGGCTTCATAATCATCAGCTCGGTTGCTATTTCAGCCAGCGTGTTGAAAAAGGCCGCCTTCAAAGTTTAATAAAGCGGGGAGAAAAAACGATGACACTCACGAGACGCCTGTTGCTGATGATGGTGGCTTTTTTGTCACTGGCAGCCAAACCAGCTTTGGTGCAAGCCTTTGAGCTTGGCGTGATCGGGTTTCAATTTTCTTCTGAAACCCATGCCCGCGTTGCAAACACTGTTGCCGAAGCCGCCAAAGCCAAAGGCTGGACCGTAACAGTGTTGAATTCGGAAGGATCATTGCCCAAACATATCGAGCAATTTGAAACGCTCATCAGCAAAAAAGTGAATGCGATTGTTATTGCGATGGGAAAACCCGTTGAGGCAGAGGCGCAATTTAAATTGGCGCAAGAAAAAGGCATCCCGGTCATCACCGTGATGTCCGGCTCTGGTCCGCATGCTTTGTTTGATATTCAATCCAATGAATATAAAATTGGCGCCGATGCCGCTCTCTATCTGTTCGGACAAATTGGGTATCAGGGCAATATCTTGACCTCGCGGTTTGACTTAAATGCTGCAACCCGCATTCGCGGCAAGGTGCTCGATCAAGTTTTATCAGAAAATCAGGGCGTCAAAGAAATTGGCAAATTCTCAATGGCGCGCACGCAAAGCTGGCGTGATGATGTCCGCGCTGGCATGCAGGCCTTGCTGTTGCAAAATCAAGGCAAGGTCAATGCAATCTGGGCCTCCTTTGATGGACAAGCCTATATTATTGATGACTTGCTTAAATCCCAAGGCGTCAAAAAAGGGCAAATCCCCTTAGTCTCTGTGGATGGGGGGCCTGAAACTTTTCGCCGCATTGCTGATCCCGACAGTGTGTTGACGGCATCGGTTGTTATTCCTTTCGAGGAGATGGGCCGCAAAGCCGTTGAAGCCGTCGACGCCATTGCTATTCAAAAGCGCCCGAAAGACAGTATCGTTTCCGGACCCTATTTGTTTATGGACGCGGTCATTGTCGACAAAAACAACGTCAAAAATTTCATCAAATGACCAACACGATTGACCCGCCCTTCCCTGAGCCGATCCTGTCATTGCGCGGGATTTGCAAATCTTATGGGGCGGTTCATGCGGTACGCGATGTAAGTTTTGATGTGATGGCCGGCGAAGTTTTGGCGC
>CAWUMW010000282.1:0-3046 GCA_963923415.1 uncultured Hyphomicrobiales bacterium
TGATTGAGCATGGGGGTGTAGACGGTTTGACCGATCGGCACATCCAGATCATTCGCGCAGAGATATTGCAAAGCAGCCAGAGCTTCTTTTCCTTGGATCAGGAATTTGGCAAAGGAGCTCATATCAAACAAAGTCACAGCCTGCCGGGTCGTGAGATGTTCCTGCTGCGTGTGGGCAAACCAGTTTTGTCTTTGATAGGAATAATGCGTTTCTGCTGGCTGTCCTGGTGGGGCAAACCAATTGGCGCGTTCCCAACCCATCTTCGACCCAAACACCGCTCCTTGCGCGGCTAATCGACTATAGAGCGGGGAACACCGAAAAGGGCGTGCTGAGTCTAATTCTCGATTAGGCCACGGCATGGCATAATGGAGGCCTAATGTTTCTTTGACACGATCATGCAGCCAACGTGCATTATTGTTAAAAGGAGCAAAGCGGCGAATATCAACGGGCCATAAATCAAGCGTTGGTTCGCCCTCAATGATCCATTCCGCCAGCGCTTTGCCAGCTCCCCCCGCCGATGCAATGCCCATTGAATTGAAGCCCGCGCCAACAAACACATTGTCTCTTTCAGGCGCTTGCCCCAAAATAAATTGATTGTCGGGTGTGAAACTTTCAGGCCCGTTGAGAAAAGTTTTGATTGTGGCCTGTTCAAGAGCGGGGACACGGTGCAAAGCATTTTCCATGAGAATTTGGAATTGATCCCAATCATCGGGCAACAATTGGAATTCGAAGGAGTCAGGGATACCCTGCATGCCCCATGGTTTGGCATTGGGCTCAAAACCGCCCATCACCAAGCCGCCGACTTCTTCCTTGAAATAAATATATCCGTCGGGATCCCGCAACACAGGAAGATTAGGGGTCACGCCTTGGATTGTATCGGTGACAATATACATATGTTCCGCTGAATGTAGCGGAATTGCGACACCGCATAATAAGCCTAAGTGGCGCGACCATTGGCCTGCTGTAATGGCGATCAGATCACAGGCGATGACGCCCTGATTGGTTTGAATTTCGGTGATGCGGCGATTGGTTTCGGTAAAGCCTGTGACGCGAATTTTTTCAAAAATTTTAACACCCTTCTGACGCGCCCCGCGCGCCAGTGACTGGGTAATGTCGGAAGGGTTGGCTTTGCCGTCACCGGGCAACCACACAGCCCCCTTAAGGTCGTCAGTGCGCAGCAATGGCCATTTTTGAGCGGCTTCTTGCGGGCTTAATTCTTCAATGGCGACATTTTGCGCGCGGGCTGTTGAGAGGGTTCTGCGCAGAGCGGTCATGCGCTCGTCGGTACGAGCGATGCTGAGCGATCCACAGGCCGTAAACCCAGTCGCCAGACCCGTTTCTGATTCAAGTCGGGCATATAATTCGGTGGAATAGCGGATCAGCCGTGTGATGGAGGAATGGCTTCTGAGTTGTCCAACAAGCCCTGCGGCATGCCAGGTGGTTCCGCAGGATAACTGCCCCTGTTCAAGCAGGATGACATCTTTTTTTCCAAGCTGAGCCAGATGATAAGCGAGCGAGCACCCAATAATGCCGCCGCCAATAATAACAATTTCGGCATGGCTTGGAAGAGAGGGTGGGGACATGATCAACGCGCTTAAGTGAGAGAGGAGGGTTGGGATTTGAAGTCGGGTTTTTGGCGCAGTCGGGATTGGCGGATTTCGCCTGAGGCTTCGAGCAGCGGATGCGCAACCGAGACAATATGCGCGTTAATTCGTTTGAGGTCCCGCAACACATCGAGATGCAGGGCGCTGGTTTCAATCGAAGCTGAGGTGCCATCCCGCAACCGCGCCAGATGGTGTTCAGTGGCTTCTTTTTCGGCAATGCGCACATTATCTTTTTCAGCGACCAAGTCCCGCGCCATGGCAACATCACCTGTCATAAACAAGGTCATCGCCAATTTCATTTGCCGTAAAATACGGGCATGAAACTGTGTCAGGTCTGCCCATCCGGCTTCAGAAAACTGCACGCCGATGCGGCGGCGTTTGGAGGCCAGAGGTAACAGGCTTTTGTCGATGATATCGCCAACATGTTCGAGATTGGTGGTAAATAAAATGAGGTCAATCGCGCGGCGGGCTTCATGCTCATCAAGCGCGTGACGCGTAAGCCTTGTTAGATAAAGCTTGATTGACTCTTGTAAAGCATCGACATCGTCATCAAGTTTGCGAATAGCGATTTGCCTTTGCTCGTCTTTGTCGGAAAAGGTCAAGATCACTTCAGATAGCATGGTTTCAACCCGTTCGGCTAAGCGCATCACTTCACGTGAAGCCGCGCCGAGCGCCAAAGCAGGTTGGTTTAAGAGGCTTTCGTCCAGATGCAAAGGATCACTAGCTTTGCTGTCATGGGCTGGATCATCAGGCAGCAGCCGATTGAGCAATGCAGCCATTGGCGTTACGAAGGGTAAAAAGATTAGGATCAGCGCGCCATTAAAAGCCATATGCGCTGAGGCAATGACCTGCGCCGCCGCTGTCTGGGAGGGCAAGAAAAGATCAATGAGGGTTGGCAGGAAGATTAAAACAACCACGCCGCCGACCACTCTGAATAAAAGATTGCCGACCAAAAGTCGGCGCGCCATTTGCGGTTCATTCCATGCGAGTACCAACGGAATAAATCCAGCTCCAATATTGGCCCCCATTAATAAAATCAGAGCAAGGGGAAGGCCAATCACGCCATTTCCGGCCAGAGCAGCAATCAACAAAACCATGGCGACCGAAGAATGCAAAAGCCATGTAATCAAAGCGGCAAGCAGGGTTGCCAATAAAGGTTCGGTCGTCAGCAAAGACAAAATAAGCGCAAGATGCCCGCTTTCGCGCATTTCAGAGGAGGCGCCCACAATCATGCCAAGCGACATGATCATAAAAGCCAAGCCGATCGTGATGCGGCCAATTTGCTTGAGGATGACTTGCGTTGACAGCATAAAAGCCGCCACGCCACAAAGCAGCATCAGCGGAATGAAAGCGCGCAAATCATAGCTGAGAAATTGCACAACCAATGTTGAGCCAAAATCAGCCCCGAGCATCACCGCAAGGGCAGGCGATAAGCTCATCAA
>CAWUMW010000283.1:0-3039 GCA_963923415.1 uncultured Hyphomicrobiales bacterium
TGAGCCGGATCGTCTTTATTTCTGATCGAGCATAAAGCGGGCGAAGAAGGCACTGAGCGCCTCATGCGCATCGAGGGGCAAAATATTGGCAATATGCTGATCCGGGCGCACAATCACCAGCGCTCCCCGCACGCGATCAATCCCGCGCAACACGAACAGATCCGGCCCGTTCTTTAAATCAGGCGTAAAGGCTTTTTCATAATCGATCAAACCAAAGGCGCCTTTGCGCGGCAGTAACATGGAGGGTAATTCATTGACCTTCATATCGCGATGGCCGCGTTGAAAAATTCCGCGCACATCAATCACACTATCGATGTTCTTGTCGTGAGGGGTAAAGCGTCGAACCGGTGATTGCGGGGAATCGGATAAGAACTGCATCAAGGCCCGCATCTTCTCTTCCGAACCATCCGCAAAAGCATAAAGCCGCCACGCTCCATCAGCACGCGCCACATGCCCCAAATGCACGGGCTTGGCATCTGCCAAGCGCACCACCGGGGCTGAATGAAACCGCATGCCGATGACAAAACCTTTGGCAAGATCTTGATGCTGCGCGTTAGACGTTAGATAGGTTTCGGGCGGATAATGCGTTGCAACGCCTGCGGTATAACGACCCGATTTTACAAAATAAGCTTGCAGCTCTGCCGGATCGACACCCCCGCGTTCTGGATGGGCTGGATCCTTCGGCGGAGACGCCATAATCTTGGACCATTCTTTGTCAAAATCAATCAGGCGTTGCGCCACGGCATGCCGCTCTTGATGATAGGTCTGCAATAATTCAGGGCTTGAACGCCCTTCCAACACTGCGGCAAGCTTCCACCCTAAATTATAAGCGTCTTGCATGGACACATTCATCCCCTGCCCGGCTTTGGCACTATGGGTATGGCACGCATCTCCGGCAATAAAAACACGCGGCATCCGTTGATGACGCTCATTGATCGGCACATCATCAAACCGGTCGGTCACACGTTGGCCAACCTGATAGACCGCAAACCACGCCACACTGCGCACATCAAGTTTATAAGGATGAAGCACACGCTGTGCTGTTGCGATCACGGAGTCTTGGGTATGATTGCGAAAATCCTCGCGTTTATTCGGATCAATTTCACCCATATCCACATAGAGGCGGACCATATAGCCGCCCTCACGCGGGATCAGCAAAATATTGCCTTCCGTATTGGACTGAATGGCGGCCTTGAGCCGGATGTCGGGAAAATCAGTAACCGCAAACATATCCACCACGCCCCATGCATGGTTGGCAAAATCGCCTTGCGGCACAGCGCCTATTGCATCACGCACCCGACTGCGCGCGCCATCACAGCCAACAGCATATTGTGCGCGCACGGTTTTTGTTGCACCCGTCTCCACAGATTTAAAGGTCGCGGTGATGGGATAGGAGCCTTCAGCAGCAATGGTGAGTGTTTGAAATTCCCATCCGAAATCAGGGGTCATCCGCGTTGGGGATTTTTGCATATAATCTTGAAGATACATTTGCAGGCGCGCCTGATTCACAATCAGATGCGGCATTTCCGATAGGCCTTCTTCAACATCTTGAATCCGGCCCGTGCGGGTGATCTGGGACGGATCGTGTTGAGAGGGACGCCAGAAAACTGTTTCATTGACCCCATAGCCTTCACGGATCAGCCGCTCACCAAGACCAAAGGCTTGAAAGGTTTCAACCGTTCGACATGCCACGCCATCGGCATGGCCTTTTTCCAACGGCCCTTTGCGTGCTTCAACAATGCGGGTCGAGAGACTAGGAAAGGTTGACAGTTGCGCCGCCAGCAACATGCCCGCTGGCCCTGCACCAACAATCAACACATCTGTCGTCTCTGGGAGATCGAGTGAACGCTGGTCAGCACCTGGGGCCGCGGTCATGATATCCGGATCTCCCGGGGTATAGCCATCAAGATAAAATTGCATGTCTGCTCTCCCGTTTCATTGTGTGAGCGTGATCAAATGGTTTGACTACAAGGATGGTTCAATGTGTTGCGTCGATGTCTTGCAACGATGTCTTGGCTGCAGGAGGGATCAGCAGAGCCAAGAGGATGCCGGCCAAGGCAAGGCCAGCGAGAACAAAAAAGATGGTGTCAATTGACAAGCCCGCCGCAATCAAAAGGCCGCCGATTAACGGTCCACCCACCCCACCAATACGGCCAAAGCCCGCGCACCACGCCACACCAGCGCCCCGCACGCGGGTGGGGAAATAATTGGCAACAAAACCATAAATCAGGGTTTGCGTTCCACTGGTGCCAACGCCCACAAGCGCCACAATCACCAACAACACCGCTAAAGGCAGTTTCAGAGTCAGCGCCATAATCGCCACAGCGCCGAGTGAAAAGCTTGCAGCCACCACAGGTTTGGGACCAAAGCGATCCGCAAAGCGGGCCACAATAATCGGCCCCAATGCTGCTGCTCCATTCAGAACCAGCAAAAAGGAGAGTGAACCTTTCGCATTAAAGCCGGCGCGCAACATCAATTCGGGCAACCATGTATTGAGCGAATAGACAAGCAATAAGCCCATGGCGCTCATCAGCCCGATTAACAGTGCAGGCAGTAAAAAATCACCAAATAATCCACGATAACCGACGGCTCCGCTGTCTTCGACCTCATGCGCCTCCACGGTGGCTAAGATCTCAATTCCCGTTTGGGCCGCCAAAGCCTCAGCCTCTTGCATGCGACCGCGCGCCGCCAACCACGCCACGGACTCTGGCATTTTCCAAAAGGCCAAAGGCAGCAAAGTGACAAAAGGCACAGCACCAATCATAAACATGCCGCGCCAACCAATCTGATCCAACAACACAATGGCCAGTGCAGCAGCCGCCAGACTGCCCAACGGTACGCCTGCATAGGTCAGAGCGATGCAAAGATTTTTTTTGCCCTTGGGCGCAAATTCCGAAACAAGAGCTGCTGTCGTGCCGAGCAAGACGCCAACCCCCAACCCGGTCACAAACCGAAAAATCCCAAACAAAGACGCGCTACTGGTGAGCGCCGTAGCCGCCATGCCGAGCGAAAACCACGCATAGGCCCCCAGCATCATTT
>CAWUMW010000284.1:0-3016 GCA_963923415.1 uncultured Hyphomicrobiales bacterium
CAGTCTTAAAAGGCTTGCCTGAACGGCTTGCCCCTGTGTTGACCTCGTGTTGCCCACGTGTTGCCCCCTTGCGGCAAGCCCTTGCCATTCCCCTTGCCATTCCCTGGCCCAGCCGCTATAGGCTTGCCCGAGGCCGCAATAGCTCAGCTGGTAGAGCACCTCATTCGTAATGAGGGGGTCGGGGGTTCGAATCCCTCTTGCGGCACCATTTTAATAAATCGCAGCCTCGTAATCCCGGATCACCCTCACAGGTTTATCCGCGACCAGATTGCTTGTTGCCGGATCACCCCTCAAACAATCAGACCCAAGGCCGGATCTCGGCCTCAGGTCAAAAGCGCGAAGCACTTGAGCTGCTCCGCAAAGCGCTTGAGCGGCTCAAAGCCCAGCCTTATCCAACACTGCGCGCAAGCTTGGCGCCCGGCCACAGCTTGGCGCGGGCCCGGTCATATTGCGGCGGACGCGGCAGATCGACCCCGAAATGATCAGCCGCATGCCACGCCCAACGGGGATTATCGAGAATGGAACGGCCCAGCGCGATTTGATCGGCATCCCCTGCCTGCACAATCTCTTCAGCCTGTTCGGGCGTGACGATCATGCCAACAGCGCGGGTGACAATGCCGGTTTCTTTCTTGATCGCCCGCGCAAAGGGAACCTGATAGCCCGGACCCACAGCGATTTTGGCGGTTGGATCAATACCCCCCGACGACACGCAGGCATAGTCCATGCCTGCCGCTTTCAACTTCTTGGTGAAATCAACTGCATCCTCGAGTGTGATGCCACCTTCCACCCAATCAAAGCCCGCAATCCGAGCCCCGACTGCAATATTTTTTGACACGGCAGCACGGACCGCCCGCGCCACTTCCAATCCGAACGCCTGCCGCTTTTCGGCTGTGCCACCCCATTTGTCGGTGCGGGTATTGGACACAGGAGACAAAAACTGATGCACGAGATAGCCATGCGTCATGTGGATTTCGAGCACTTCGAAGCCAACCCGCACGGCCCGTTCCGCAGCCTGTGCGAACGCTTTAATAATACGCTCAATGCCTTTGTCATCAAGCACGTCAGGGGTCGGCCAGCCTTGCGTGAAGGGGATCGGGCTGGACGAAACAGTTTGCCACGCATCATCCTCTTTGGAACACGCCATCCCGCCGAGCCATGGCAGCATGGAGGACGCTTTGCGTCCGGCATGGCCAAGCTGAACACCAAATTTTGTGCCGGGCAGTGCCACCGCTTTGGCCGAGTCTAACACCCGCTTCATCTCGCGTTCGGTCAGATCATTGTAAAGACCAATGCAGCCATGGGTGATCCGGCCAATCCGCTCGACACCTGTGGCCTCAACCATGATCAAGCCGCATCCCGACATCGCCAGAGACATCCAATGCTGCAAATGCCACTCATTGACCACACCATCGGCCGCCGAATATTGACACATCGGAGCCACCGCAACGCGGTTGGGGACCGTCACAGACCCAATCGACAGGGGAGAAAAGAGTTTCGCCGTCATAGTACAAACCTCACTGGCAAGGATCACGGGCAAAGAGCGTCCGGGTCGGACAGCCCCAAAAAGCAGACAAAGACCGATAGGGGAAATCAGATCCTCTGACAATGGGTTGCCCGCCACGCGAACGCAAGAGCCACACCCTGCCCTCTCCCTCGCCCCCTACTCTGCCCTGTTGTTAAAAATCTTGCCCAAACCGCTTGCATCTGGGCCCGCTTTTCCCGCACTGTTGGCTGGCGTGGCACCTGATTCTGGTGTCGGATGTGCGTATCTGGGTTCAATCTGCCAACCGAAGAGATCAAAAAATGGGTCAAAGCGACAAAAATCCTGCCGAACCACAGATTTTCGTGCTCAAACAAAGCCCACAAGAGAGCACATCGGCCTTCGAAGCACGCATATCGGATATGACCAAGGCTCTGAGCCACGCCCCTGATCCGCGCCCCGCTATTGTCTATTCCGTTCCGCTGCCGCCGCTCTTACGCTCGACCCTGCCGATCAGCGCTTAAAAGCCTGCGGGCAAGGTCCAAGCGCAGACTGGGCCGGATCCATGATTTGACACCTACCCACAGGACGGAATGCCATGCCTTCTGCTGATGACAGTTTTGCGCACGAGCCTTTAGCTCTTTATGAACAGCCCCATGCCGCCTCACAGCCCCCGATCGCGTCTTTGCTGCCCGGCCTGACGCTGGCCGTCTGCGCAGCCAGTCTGGCACTCGGTCTGGCAGGCTGGCAGAGTGAGAGTTCGGACTTATTCGGATTGGCGGGAGCGGGTGCTCTGGCCGCCATCGCCACCGCACGCGCAACCAAGATTTCGCCTTTTTTGCGCATTTTTGCCGGATTGTTTGCGGCTGAATTTGCTTTATTTACCGCGATCATGCTGTTGGCGCGCTTTGCTATGTGGCCGGATGTCTTGGCCGCTGCCGTGCCGCCTGTCAGCCTGACCGCCAGCGTGGCGATTTTTGCCATTCTGATCCATGGCATTTCCTATCTCTCGGTGATCCGTCGTGTGACCGCGATTGCCGACCGCTATTTTGAGCGCGCTGGCACAACCCAGATCAATCTGCCATTTTTTAAAGGCAAGAGTCTGGATGAGCGCCTGCTAGCCCGCATCATGGTGGTGTTTCTGATTGCTGTGAATCAGGCCCAAGTCGGCATTTCCGTTCGCCTCTCTTTCTTTAACCGTGATTGGTTCAACGCCATCCAAAATAAAGATGAGAGCACATTTTGGTCCTTGCTGTTTACGGTGTTTTTGTTTTGGGCCGCCATTTATATCGCCAGCGCGATCATTGAATATCTGGTGCAATCCAGCTTGATGATCCGATGGCGGCGGTGGCTCACTGATGACTATGTCAAAAACTGGTTGGGCGAGGGCACACATTACCGGATGATGCTTGCTGGATCGCAGGCCGATAACCCCGACCAGCGGATTGCCGATGATGTCTCCTCCTTCATCAACCGCACCTATGATTTTTCCATTTCGATGCTGGCGCAGCTGAGCTCGCTGGTGTCGTTTTCGCT
>CAWUMW010000285.1:0-3007 GCA_963923415.1 uncultured Hyphomicrobiales bacterium
CTGCCGGAAGCGGGGATGGAGCCAAGCCAGACCTTTTTATTCGTGAGTTTCAAAACAAAACGGCAGGCTGATCGTGCTCTGCGTGCGGGTGTTGAGCAGGGATTGGGGGTCACCAAATTATTTGCCCATCCGCTTAATCGCTATCCGGCGCTGGAGGGAAAAATCCTGTCGGGCCCAACCCCGCAAGCACAAGCCTTGTCCGATCGCACCGTAAGTGTGACCACGTCGCCTTATATGCGTGATCAGGATGCCGAGCGCATTGCCCTCATGTTTCAAACAATCGTGCGGGGCTCTTAACGCTCTGCTAGCTGGTAATGCAGTTGCGCCAGCACATGCGGGCCGGCCTCAGAGAGTAAAGTGATGCGTTCGGATAAGCGTCCCTCCACGCTTTGCTGTTTGCGGTTCAGGCCGCAGATCTGTCCAGCAGGCACAGGTAACAAAAATCGGCACGCAAACCGCAAGGGATAATAAGCGTGCTCTTCAGCTGGCAAGGATGCTTTATGCGCGGCCATGCCGGATTGTGTCAGGCCCATCAGCAACATGCCATGCGCAATCGGTGCGGGCAGGCCGAGCATGCGGGCCGCCTGTTCATCAAGATGTACCGGATTGGTATCGCCCGATAGGGCGGCATAGTGATTGATCAGGGCTTGGGTGATGGGGGGTAAAGACTGTTCGATCACAGTTTGGCTGCGTGGTTTGGCGCTGCTGGTTTGCGCAGCAGGCGGCGTGCTTGGTTTAGGCACAATACGCAAAGTCGTTTTGAGGGTGAGGATGGAGTTTTGGTCTTGGTCGTTAAAGCTCGCTTCAAGCAATAAGCGGTTTTGATCTGCACTGTCTTCTGTGTGGACTGTGATATGCGCGCTCAAAGATCCAGACTGCGGCAAGGGGCGGTGATAATAAAATTCTTGCGCTTCTTGCAAGGCCATATGATCTGCGCCAACCATGGCCCGTATGTGATCAGGCACCGCGCCTTTACCAAGCCACAGCATCGGCAGCGTCAAGGAGGGGTGGTGGGTTGGCAAGCCAAGCAGCGTGTTAAGCGCTTCAGACTCTTGTGGATCGATGGCAATGGAAGAAGCCAGACGCATGCGGGCTGTCAGGCCTGATCCGGACGGCCAAAGATTAAAGAGGCATTGATGCCTCCGAATGCCAGTGAATTGGACATTACATAAGGCAGGTCAGCAGGCCGCCCTTGATTGGGCACGCAATCCATATCGCAGTCCGGATCTGCCTCCAGAAAATTCAAAGTGGGTGGGATAAACCCTTCTTGTGCGGCGCTCAGCGTAATCACGGCTTCAATCGCGCCACCTGCACCCAGGACATGGCCATGAATGGGTTTGGTGGAGGACATCGGCACATGATCTGCATGGGAACCAAATACCAAACGCGCCGCTTTGACCTCGTTGGAGTCGTTTAAGGCGGTCGCCGTGCCATGCGCATTGATATAGGCAATGGCGTCGGGGGTGAGATGGGCACTCTCTAAGGCCAGTCGCATGGCAGCGGCTGCGCCTTCGGGATCAGGACGCAACAAATCTTTGGCATCACTGCTGGTGCCATAACCCATTAAATAGGCAAGGGGTTGACCGCCCCGTGCTTTGACATCGGCGCTGCGTTCCAGCACCAAAATCGCAGCCCCTTCGCCCAACACCATACCGTTGCGCCCTTGAGAAAAGGGCCGGATGAAATCGGGGGTTAACACGCGCATGGCTTCCCATGCTTTCATGATCCCGGCGGACAGCATCGCTTCACTGCCACCCACAATGGCTTTGTCGATCAGACCGCTGCGGATCATTTGCAGGCCCAATCCAATCGCTTGTGCGGAAGAGGAGCAGGCGCTCGACAAAGCAAAGCTCGGCCCAAGGATCTGATGGCGCATTCCGATATGGCTGGCTGCGGCATTCGGCATGACGCGCGGCACAGAGAAAACATCAACCCGCTTTTCTTTCAGCGCATAGAGCTTGTGCAGATTGAAATCCATGGTGGTGGCACCACCTAATCCGGTGCCGATGATGCAGCCTGTGCGCGGGCCAGCCAGTAAGGCCGGGTCAAGACCGGATTGGTCAATGGCCTCTTGGGCCGCCACAACAGCAAAAGCCGTAAACGGATCATAGACAGCCAATTCGGTGCGCGAAAAGCGCTCCTCGGCTTTGAAGTCTGGCACACGGGCAATTTGCTTAATCAGATTGCCAGCTTCCCAGTCAAAACTATGTTGGGCAATACCAGAGCGCCCATCGCGCGCGGCCTGCCATAAAACAGGCGCACCGATACCAGCGGCAGTGACGGCTCCAATACCGGTAATGGCAATGTCTTTTTGCATCAGCCTTTGGCTTTGATTTGGTTTTCGATGAATGCCAGCAAATCGCCAACGCTTTTGAGTTCGGCCATGCTTTTTTCAACGGGGATATAGATCCCGAATTCTTCCTCAAGCCCTTGCAGCATCATCACCATATCAATGGAGTCGATGTTGAGATCGGCCAGCAACGCCTCTTCGGACAGTTTCTCGGCGTCGATCATGGCTTCTTTGGTCACAACAGCGATAACGCGGCTGCGGATGTCTGCGTCAGAGCTCATACGCTGTACCATCTCCTACATGAAGCATTGGCGGGACGCGCTCTCAGGGTCAAAAGCACGGGCTCGCGAGTCTTCTTAAGCTTATCGGTCGGTTTGGCCGGGGTTTCAACCTCTTTTTATGCTTATGGGTCGCTATTTTGCTATAAAGTCTGTTAAAGAAAGCCTGTTCATGCCAGTTTCGCAAGGGGCGGGGAGCCAGCGGATCCCTGTGTGAGGTTTCATTATGTGGTTTCCACGGCGCGGATCCCTGCGGTTGCGATTAACCATCGCCTTTCTGGTGGTCTCGATCCCCTCAATGCTGGCGGCTGCCCTGATTGCGGCGCAACTGTTATCGAATGCCTTTGATTTAAATTTGCAGCAATGGCTTGAGGAGGCGTCGCATTATTTTTTGGGGGAGATTGAAGCGAGCGGTGCAGAAAATGCACGGGTTGCTGAA
>CAWUMW010000286.1:0-3000 GCA_963923415.1 uncultured Hyphomicrobiales bacterium
TGTTAGCGGCGCGGGTTAATTTAACGCGTGATTTGGCAAGCCTTGATCCGCAAGCGCATCAAGCAGGCGTTGCTTATCTTGATTATTGTGTGCAAACGGCTGTTGGACTAGGAGCCACCATTGTGGGGGGGCCGCTTTATGGTGCCCCCATGGTTTTTGCTGGGCGTGCACCAACGCCGGTTACACAAGACGAGCGCGCCTTTAAAATTGACTCTGTCGTTAAAGGCTTGCAACAGGCCAGCAAAAGGGCCGCGGATGCTGGCGTGACTTTTGGAGTAGAGCCGCTCAACCGATTTGAAACTGATATTTGCAACACCGCGCATCACGCAATTGAAATTGTTGATCGCGTTGATCGATCTTGCGTGGGGGTAATGCTCGATACATTTCATATGAATATGGAAGATTATGATTTGGCGACCGCCATTCGCAAAACAGGGCATCGGCTGGTTCATTTTCAAGCCAATGAAAACAATCGTGGTTTTGTTGGGTCAGGGCCAATCAATTGGGGGCATGTGGCACGGGCTTTGGTTGAGATCGATTATAAGGGCTCGATTGTGTTGGAGCCGTTCCGTCGTCATGACGAAAAAGCTGGTGTGACACTCGCGCAATGGCGTGCCCCGACCGAAAATGAAGATGAAGCTTTGACGCATAGCATTCACTACTTGAAGGCCTGCTTATATTTCGCCACTCATACGCTTGAAGGACTATGATGATGTCTCCATTAAGAATTGGCTGGATCGGCTGTGGAACGCATGCCAATGAAATGCTGCTCCCGCAACTTATGCGTCATTCTGTTGTCATCCAAGCACTGTGTGATGTGTCAGAGGAGCGCTTACAAGAAACAGCGCGGCGTTATGGAATTGCACAGAAAGATTGTTTGAAGGATTGGAAAGCGTTGTTGGCACGCGCCGATCTTGATGCGATTGGCATGGCGGTTGGCCCGGTCTTGCATCAAGAGATCGGATTGGCTGCTGTCGCCCGCGGTCTTCCAGTTTTTATTGAGAAACCACCGGCTGCCACAGCGCATGCGGCGCGGGCCTTGGCGGATGCGTCGGCTGCGCGCGGTGTGCCGGTCGTTTTGGGTTTTATGAAACGCTATTCCACCGCCAATCGGATCGCAGCTAATCTTGTGCATGATCAAAAATTTGGTGTGGCGGCTAGTTTTTTGGGCCAATATATGACGGCGCCGACTTATTTCGAAAAGGATATCGACTATACCGGATTTTATCTGCACCATTGCGTGCATTATTTTGATTTGGTGCCCCATTTAATGGGGGCGGTGACCCATGTTTCGTCACGACGTTTTCAAATTGAACCCGGTAAATTGCTGCTTCATGTTGATTTTGCATTTGCATCAGGTGGAATTGGAACCTTAGTGATGGGGACGCATCAATCACGTGGCACGCCGATGGAATGGTGGCAGGTGATGGGCGATCACCAACGCGTTGAAGTGAGAAACTTGCATGAGGTGCGTTATTTCCGTGCACCTCCTTTTAAAGTTAATGATCTGGCTGCAACCCTGCGCGATGGGGAAGACACATTGGTTTGGGAGCCGAATTTTACGGTTGCCGCGAATGAAGACCATAAGGGCTATCATACATTGCTGGGTGACTTTATTGCCGTTGCGCGCGGGCAGACGCGCACCATACCAGATGCACAAGCCGGCATGCGCGCTATGGAACTTTTGGAAAGCGCGATAGGACAATTTTGAGGGATCACGAGGGGGCGACGCCATGAAAAATCTAATCCGCTCTGTTGATGTGCATTTAGTATCTGTGCCTGTGAAGGGCGGATTAACTGATGCAACACGAAAAGTGGAAGAGATCGGTTTTTTGATTGTCAGAATCCACACCACGCAAGGACAGGAAGGGTTGGGCGTGACCTATCACGAAGTGGGTGGGGAAGCGACGCGCGAATTAATTATGCGCAATATGGTGCATAAATTAATTGATCGTGATCCTTTTGAAACCGAGGCCCTGTGGTGGGAATTTTTCCATTATTTGCGTGGTGTTGGACGAAAAGGTTTGATGTATTGCGCGCTCAGTGCCGTGGATATTGCCTTATGGGATTTGAAAGGCAAAATCCTCAATCTGCCGCTTTATCGCCTGCTGGGCGGCAATCAAACACAGGTTCCGGTTTATGCGAGCGGCGGCTGGACCTCCTATGACGATGATCAATTGATTGATGAAATGTTGACAATTTCCCAGCGTGGATTTTCAGCGCTTAAATTTAAAGTCGGCGTTGAGGGGGGGCGCAATATTAATCGTGATGTGGTGCGTGTCAGAAAAGTGCGTGAAGCTGTTGGGCCTGACATCAAAATTTTAGTCGATGCGAATAATTGTTTTGATGCTGCAACGGCTGTGCAGCTTGCTAATCGAATCCGGGATTATGATATCACTTTGTTTGAGGAACCTGTTTTTGCCGATGACATTCCCGGTCTGGCACGCTTTCGGCGTGGAACCGATATTCCCTTAGCAACCGGCGAGCATGAATATACAAAATTCGGTATTCGTGATCTGTTGCTCCATGAAGCTGCTGATATTGTGCAAGCCGATGGTGCACGGGCTGGCGGTTATACGGAAATGCTTAAAATCGCCGCTTTAACACAAGCTTGGAATGTAAAATTTGCTCCGCATGCGATGGAGCATATTCATTTGAATTTGATGGCCGCACTGCCCAATGGCTTTATGTTGGAGCGTTTATTAATGTTTGAAGAGCTTACCCATCATGTTTTCAAACATGCGCCTAAGCCTATCAATGGTTTTATGGAGGTTCCTGACTTGCCGGGATTGGGCTTGTCGCTCGATATGGATTTCATCCGTTCTGAATCGCGCTGATGACTGTCTTGATCACTCTGCATGGCGCGACAGGTGCATACAAGCGATTATTTTATGGAATAATCTTTGAGGGGAGAAGGGGAGCTTCGTTTTGATTGGGTCGCTTAGGGCTTGTTTTTGTCTGCGCAACAGATTTGATCAGGCTGTATAGCCTGTCTTGTCG
>CAWUMW010000287.1:0-2990 GCA_963923415.1 uncultured Hyphomicrobiales bacterium
CGATCAGCAATGAGCAAGTCTTCAAATTAATGGAATTGCTCTATGCCATGTTCTGCCAACCAGATGAGGAAGAGGCAGAGCCCAAAAAGAAAAGGAGAACGTCATGAGTATTGAACGCGCAGTGTTCGGTTTTGCCGGCGCAATGATTTTACTGAGCTTGGCCTTGGGGACACTTGTTCACCCCTACTGGCTTGGCCTTGCAGGCTTTGTTGGCCTGAATATGTTTCAAATGTCCTTTACCCGGTTTTGCCCGCTGGCCATCATCTTGAAAAAGATGGGCCTGCATTCAAACGGTGTGTTTTAAAAAATCGGACGATCCGGGATTAGGATGACGCGCGATTGGTCAAGATTTGATCAATCGCTTCGATTGCCACCAGCAAACTCAATCCGGTGTGATATCCCGGATCAAGATCCGAGGTTGAAGGCACAAAATCAACCGGCCCCTGTTTGGTTCGGGTTTGGGTTGCGATGGCTGGTGTGCCTTGCCAAAAATTCTTGAAAAATGCCTGATGCGCTCTCTCCCAAATGGCAAGAAGCGGCTCATCCTGTCGGCTTGCATAAGCTAAGGATACGGCCCGAATGGTTTCAGGCAAGGGCCACCATGGAAAATAAGGCGACAGGCGCTCACCCGTCTCGCCATTAACTTTCAAAAGAATGCCGGGCTCTTCAAAGCCCAATTTAAAATGGTTCGCAAGCAATTGAACCAAAGTGCTGTGGCGTTCTGATGGAGCCTCTGAGGCTAAATAATCCAAGCTAAAACCAGAAAATTCGATGGCATGGCCGGGATTACATAAAATACCATTTTGTTCATCCGTCATAATAGGGGCATCGATAAAGGCGGAATGTTTGATGTAGTGGCGCAGCAGATCATCGATAAAATCCAGCCCGAATGCAGACTGTGCTTCAAGCCCCAATCGTTTCAAAAGCGCAGCACCACTGATCATAATCATTTTGGGGCTATAATCTTTAGGCTCTTGCGACAAAGCCTCGACACTTAACACTTGCCGCTCATTGCGAATAAAGCGATGCGCTTTGATTTGATCAATAATTCGTTGCCAATAAGGTTCGTAAAGCGGCAGATCATTCGCTTGATAGCGGCAGGCGGCAGCCATCAATCCTTTGACAATAAAAATATCCGAAAAGGTCGTCACATCCACATCACAGATTTGGGGATGAACCACCCCGTCTTTGTCTGGAAAAACCGGGCGCAAATTTTGATCATAGGCAAAAAAGCCGCGCTCAGCGCGCAAAAACAACTGAGACAAAGCTTGATAGAGACGACGGCCTGCATCATCGATCCGTTGCGCTAAAGCGGGATCGTGATGATCAAAAAAAGCCGCGTGGGTAACAAGAGCTTCTAATCCACGCCCCTGAATCCAACCCAAGATGATTTGCGGACCGCGCCAGCCATCAGACCTTTGAAAATCCTGATGGGTGATATGATTAAATTTTGTATTCAAAAAAACGCCTTGAAGGGGCGGACGATCTAACATCCATTCCAACGTGCCGCGATTGGCTTGAACATAAAGGTCGCGCCAAGCCAACAAACGATCTCGTAAAGATTGATCCAACATCACGCCCCTGCCGTGGTTGTGGAAGGAAAGCTCGTCATCAAGTGAAGCTGTTCCGCATGATGACAGCGGACAAAATGCCCCGGCTTCACCTCGCGCAGTGTTGGCTTTTGGCTCTTGCATTGATCGGTTGCGAAAGCACAGCGCGGATGGAAATAACACCCCGACGGTGGATGAGCCGGACTTGGCACCTCCCCTTTTAAGGCAACCTCACTGAAAGCAACACGCGGATCAGGAACCGGAACCGCTTGCATCAAAGCAGAGGTATAAGGATGCAGCGGCTGCCCGAACAAAGCATGGGTAGGTGCTAATTCAACAATTTGCCCCACATACATCACCGCGACACGATCCGATATGTGCCGAACCACAGAGAGATCATGTGCGACGAATAAAAAAGTCAACTTCAAACGCTCTTGCAATTCAAGCAGGAGATTAAGAACCTGCGCCTGCACCGACACATCGAGCGCAGAGACCGGTTCGTCCGCTACCACAAGACGCGGATTGGTCGACAAGGCACGCGCAATCCCAATTCTTTGGCGTTGCCCACCACTAAACGCATGCGGGAAACGATGCATAAATTCTGCGCGCAATCCGACCAGCTTCAGCAAATCAGCAACCCGGTCCATCCGCTCTTGGCGATTTGTCATCCCCCCGACAAGCAGTGGCTCGCCAACATTGTCGAAAATCGTCATGCGCGGATTGAGTGATCCAAACGGATCTTGAAAAATCATTTGAATCTCAGAACGCAAAGGCCGTAATTCATCCCGCGTCAACTGCGCCAGATCTACACAATCACCATTTTTACGATGAAAAAGAATCTCACCCGCCGTTGGATCAACCGCCCGCAGCACACACCGAGACGTGGTTGTTTTCCCGCAACCGCTCTCCCCCACAAGCCCCAATGTCTCACCTTCGAAAACATCAAAACTCACATCATCAACAGCACGCACCTGCCCAACCACTTGACGGAAAAAACCTTCCGTAATGGGAAAGAATTTTTGCAAATGACGAATTTGCAAAAGCGGCTTTTGAGAGGCTTGATCGGGCGTGGTCATCAGGCTTTTTCCACTTGATCATGATAAAGAACGCAGCTGACCGATTGCTGCGTGTTCAGCGCAACCAATTCAGGAACGCGTGACACACAGGCGGTTAATTTGCGTTCATCACAGCGCGGATGATAGGGGCAGCCCGAAGGCCGATTAAACGGATGCGGCAAAGTGCCAGAAATCGTCGGCAACGCTTTACGCGTTTGTCCAGAAATACTAGGGATCGACCGCAACAAAGCCCGGGTATAGGGATGTTTGGGATCATGAAAAATCGCATCCACTGGCCCTTGTTCGACGACGCGGCCTAAATACATCACCACAACCTGATTGGCCATTTGGGCGATCACGCCCAAATCATGCGTAATAAAAATTA
>CAWUMW010000288.1:0-2989 GCA_963923415.1 uncultured Hyphomicrobiales bacterium
TGAAAAGGGGTGAGGAGTGGATAAAAAGAGGGGTGGTGGTGGGCCCGGCAGGACTCGAACCTGCAACCAATCCGTTATGAGCGGATGGCTCTAACCATTGAGCTACAGGCCCCCTCATAGGCCTACTCACTTGCCGTTCATAATCTTGAACGGGGGCAGAGTGCAATCACTTGGCGGTAGAAAAAGCCAAGAAATGCAAAATTAAATGCACAATCTATGGCATTTTACCACTCAGGCGGGATGGGGCGGCGTAAGCAGAGGGGGGCGAGAGAGCCCGCTTCGCCTTGCGATTGCGGCTTGCCCGCAAGGGGATCAGCGGTTAGACACGCAGATCAAAGGCTTTTGCCCGTTTTTCTCCAGTCAGACAGGTCGTCCATGGCATCCTATCAATTCGTTTATCATATGCAGGGTCTGAGCAAGACCTATACCGGCGGCAAGAAGGTTTTGGACAATGTGCATTTGTCCTTTTATCCGGATGCCAAGATCGGCGTGTTGGGCGTCAACGGGTCGGGGAAATCGACCTTGCTCAAGATCATGGCGGGGATTGATAAAGAATATGTGGGTGAAGGCTGGGTGGCCGAAGGGGCCCGCGTTGGTTATCTGCCGCAAGAGCCCGACCTTGATCCCGCCAAATCGGTTCGTGATAATGTGATGGATGGGGTGGCTGCGCAAAAGGCCATTCTCGACCGCTATAATGAATTGGCGATGAATTATTCGGATGAAACCGCCGATGAAATGACGCGTTTGCAGGATGAGATTGAGGCCAAGGGCTTGTGGGATCTCGATAGCAAAGTGGATCAGGCGATGGATTCGCTGCGCTGTCCGCCCGATGATGCGGATGTGAGCAAATTGTCGGGGGGGGAACGGCGTCGGGTCGCATTGTGCCAATTATTGCTGTCGCAGCCTGATTTGCTGCTGCTCGACGAACCAACCAACCATCTTGATGCAGAAACCGTGGCCTGGCTTGAAGGGCATTTGCGCACCTATCCGGGTGCGATTTTGATCGTCACCCATGACCGATACTTCCTTGATAATGTGACGGGCTGGATTTTGGAACTCGACCGGGGTCGGGGGATTCCGTATGAGGGCAATTACACCACGTGGCTGGCGGCCAAACAAAAGCGCTTGGTGCAGGAAGGGCGCGAATCAGAGGCGCATCAACGCACGTTGCAGCGCGAGCAGGAATGGATGGCGCAAAGCCCCAAAGCACGCCAAGCCAAATCTAAGGCGCGGATTCAGCGCTATGAAGATCTGGTTCAAAAGCAAAATGATAAAGGTCCGTCAACCGCGCAGATTATTATCCCGGTTGCAGAGCGGCTCGGTAATAATGTGATCGATTTTGAGGGCTTGTCCAAAGGCTATGGCGACCGCTTGTTGATTGATAATCTGACCTTCAAATTGCCGCCGGGGGGGATTGTTGGTGTGATTGGTCCGAATGGTGCGGGGAAAACCACGCTGTTTCGTATGATCACCGGACAGGAAAAACCCGATTCCGGCACGATTGCCATCGGCGAGTCGGTGCAGCTTGGCTATGTCGATCAGTCGCGTGATTCGCTCGATCCCAACAAGAATGTGTGGGAAGAAATTTCAGGCGGCAATGAAATCATTTATCTCGGTAAGCGGGAAATCAATTCTCGAGCCTATTGCTCGAACTTCAACTTCAAAGGCGGGGATCAGCAGAAAAAAGTAGGCTCGCTGTCAGGGGGAGAACGCAACCGTGTTCATCTCGCTAAAATGCTTAAATCGGGCGCGAATGTTTTATTGCTCGACGAACCCACCAATGATCTCGATGTTGAAACCTTGCGGGCGCTGGAAGAGGCGCTGGAGGATTTTGCCGGATGCGCGGTGATCATCTCGCATGATCGCTTTTTCTTGGATCGGATCGCCACCCATATGTTGGCATTTGAAGGCGAGAGCCATGTCGAGTGGTTTGAAGGCAATTTCCAAGATTATGAGGAAGACAAAAAACGCCGCCTTGGAATCGACTCGGTCGTGCCCAAGCGGATCAAATATAAAAAGCTGACGCGCTGAATGTGCGGCAGCCTGTGGGGTCGCTCCGTTTGAGCGGGTGCAGTCAATAAAGAAAGGGGCTCAGCCAATGCAAATCACATGGTATGGACATTCTGCTTTTCGGCTCGACTTTGCTGGAAAGGCTATTTTGATTGATCCGTTTTTTACCGGCAATCCGATTTTTACCAGCGATCGGGCCAAAGCCATTCAAGGGGTCAGTCATATTCTGATCACGCATGGGCATGCTGATCATGTCGGCGATGCTTTGTCCATTGCCGCAGAAAACAAGGCCACGGTGATTTCCAATTACGAAATTTGCGTGTGGCTGGCCGCGCAAGGGCTGGAAAAATATGATCCGATGAATACCGGCGGAACCATCCAGTGCGATGGATTTGCGGTCTCGATGGTGCGCGCTGATCACTCCTCTGCGCATTTTGATGGCGCACAAGGCGTGCCGCTGGGTCTGCCCAATGGGCTGATTGTGAAGCCACAGGGCGGCAAGTCGGTTTATCACATGGGCGATACCGATATTTTTGGTGATATGGCGCTGATCAATGAAATTCATCAGCCACAAATCGGTCTGGTGCCGATTGGTGACCGCTTCACCATGGGAGGGAAGGTTGCCGCATTGGCTGTTACACGTTTTTTCAACTTTGAAACCGTGATTCCCTGCCATTATGGAACCTTTGGTCTGTTGGATCAGACGCCTGATCATTTTGTGGCCGGGTTGAAAGGCAGCAAGGCCAAATGTGTGATCCCTGAAAAAGGCCAAGCGGTGTCAGTCTGACCGCTTGCAAACCTTCTGATGGTTGCAGCCCTCTGATATTGCTAGGCGCTGGGGGCAAATGCTAGGAAGGCGCCAAGACTTGATGGATCTTGTCGAGGAGATCTTGGTCATCAGAGTTTGATCCGTTGGTTGTTTTGTGTCTTCGTGTGGATTTGAATTGGTTGTTTCAACTCCATTCGTTTAAAAATTAGC
>CAWUMW010000289.1:0-2980 GCA_963923415.1 uncultured Hyphomicrobiales bacterium
GCGGGCGCCTTCCAGATTTCTGTGCAAACCCTCGGGCGTCTGATCGATCCGCAACAATTCGGCAATATCGTTATCAAACAAACACCCGCAGCGCTGGTGCGTATGAAGGATGTGGCGCGGCTTGAACTCGCCGCACAAGATTATTCATCCAATTCTTATTTGAATCTTGATCCGGCTGTGGCCTTGGCGGTTTTTCAACGTCCCGGTTCCAATGCATTGGCAACCGCCAAAATGATCCGTCAAACGATGGAGCAGGTGTCAAAAAAATTTCCCGCGGGTGTTGAATACCGCATCGTTTATGATCCCACCGTGTTTATTGAACAATCTGTTGATGCCGTTAACACAACCATTTTTGAAGCCATCATTCTGGTGGTCTGTGTGGTGATTTTATTCCTGCAGCGCTGGCGTGCGGCCATTATTCCCTTAATAGCTATTCCTGTCTCGTTGATCGGCGCATTTTTTCTGATGGGTGTTTTCGGCTTTTCGCTCAACAACCTCTCTTTATTCGGCCTTGTGCTGGCGGTCGGCATTGTCGTTGATGATGCCATCGTGGTTGTTGAAAATGTCGAGCGTAATATTGCGAAAGGGCTAAGCCCCTATCAAGCCGCCATCAAAAGCATGGAGGAGGTTGGTGCCGCTTTGGTGGCCATATCGCTCGTGCTTTGTGCTGTATTTGTGCCCTCCTCTTTTATCACGGGCATTTCAGGACAGTTTTATCGACAATTCGCCTTGACCATTGCCGGGGCAACGGTTTTTTCATTGATTGTCTCACTGACTTTGTCACCCGCCTTGTGCGCGCTTTTACTCAAACCGCATGCGGGTGAATCCACGGATCCAAAATGGTGGATGCATCCACTAACGTCCTTTTTTAATTCCTTCAATCATGGCTTTGATCGGCTCATCAACACCTATGATTTCATTGCAGGCCGTGTGGTGCGCTATGCGATGATGATGCTGGTGGCCTATCTCGCGCTCATTGTCTTTGGCATGAATGAATTTCGTAAAGCCCCGCTTGGCTTTATTCCGCAAGTGGACCGCGGCTATTTGATTGTCGCCGCCCAACTGCCTCCCGGTGCGTCTTTGGCTCGCACGGATGCCGTGCAAAAACGCATCGTTGATACCGTCTTGCAAGTACCCGGTATTGCTGGTGCCGTTAATATCGTCGGATTTTCTGGAGCCACTTTTACCAATGCGCCCAATGCGGGAGCCGCCTTTATCGTGCTTGACTCGTTTGAAAAGCGCGCGGCTCATCCCGAACAAAGCGCTGTCATGATTCAGCGTGAATTGTTTCGGCGTTTAGCACCGATTCAAGAAGCCATGGTGTTTGTTGTATTGCCCCCCTCGGTTGCAGGCATTGGCAATGCCGGGGGCTTCCGCATGATGATTGAAGATCGCGGCGGATTAGGGCCAGCGGCTTTACAAAATGCTACCCGCAGCATGATGTTTAAAGCAGCACAAACGCCCGGCGTGCAGCAGGTCTTTTCAATTTTCGAAACACAAACCCCGCAACTTTATCTCGACATTGACCGTGAAAAAGCTCAATTACTCGGCATCCAAGTGACCGATGTGTTTAATGCGCTGCAAACCTATCTTGGTTCGTCCTATGTCAATGACTTCAACCTGTTTGGCCGCACCTATCGCGTCACCGTGCAGGCGCAAGAAGAGGCCCGCCTGTCACCGAAAGATGTGCTGTCAATCCGTGTGCGCAATCAAGCCGGCGACACCGTCCCCCTTGGCTCTTTTACCACGGTTGCGGACAGGTCTGGGCCCTATCGTGTCCCCCGCTACAATCTCTATCCTGCTGCTGAATTAGATGGGTCGGCGGTACCTGGTGTCAGTCAGGGCGAGGCCATGGCCATTATGCAAAAACTCGCCGAAGACGTTCTTCCCGAAGGCTTTGCAACGGAATGGACGGGGCTTGCTTATCAGCAACAGCGCGCCGGCAATACAGCCGCTTTTGCCTTTCTGCTGGCTGTGGTGTTTGTGTTTCTGGTGCTGGCCGCTCAATTTGAAAGTCTCACTTTACCCTTGGCTGTGATTCTAATTGTCCCGATGTGTTTGATTGCCTCGATTACCGGCGTTGTACTGCGCGGGCTGGATAATAATATTCTCACGCAGGTGGGATTTATTGTTCTGATTGGTTTGGCGGCCAAAAACGCCATCCTGATTGTAGAATTTGCCAAGCAGCTGGAAGATCAAGGCCATGATCGATTTGAAGCCGCACGCTTAGCAGCCAAATTGCGGCTGCGCCCGATCATCATGACCTCCTTGGCCTTTATTCTTGGGGTGAGTCCGATGGTCTGGGGCACGGGGGCAGGCGCTGAATTACGTCAGTCTTTGGGAACTGCGGTATTTTCCGGCATGATCGGCGTGACGGTGTTTGGTTTGATCTTCACCCCGGTTTTTTATGTATTGACCCGCCGCTGGTCTCAAAAGCAGACCCCTGCGCCAACCAGCCCGCGCCCGCTTCCTCCCGCTTAAACACCATCCCCTGCCAAAAAACTCTATAAGGCGCCACAGAATAACAGGCCTCTGGATGAGTGCGCGCTGACATAGGCTCGGGACAAAACCTGCCTCCTCAGAGCGCCCTGTCTGGAACAGGGCGCTTTGCTTTGCTTGGCTCATCCTGACTTGAAATCAAATCCGCTCATCATTTGCCCTAGGGGGTCAGCGCCACGGCTCAAACAGCTTCTTATAAAAAATCACATAAAAACAAAACCTTATTGCATATCACGTGCATGCAAGCTGCCCAGAAACGCTCTAATGAAAAAAATCTGCCTTTGAGCGGGCACTTGAACTTGCGCTTCGGGGAGGCTTGTGGCACTGTCCGCGCCGTTTCAGGGGGTTGGCCGAGCCTGTTTTCTGCCCGCATATCCCTTTTACCCCCTCGGTCCGGGCTTTCCTGTCGGAACTGATCAAGGGTTGGCTGCCGTAGCTCAGTGGTAGAGCACTCCCTTGGTAAGGGAGAGGTCGAGAGTTC
>CAWUMW010000290.1:0-2978 GCA_963923415.1 uncultured Hyphomicrobiales bacterium
ATACCATCCAATCTTTGTTGCCGGCGATTTATCCGGTCATCAAACAAGATTATCAATTGGATTTTGGCCAAATCGGCATGCTTACCTTTACGTTTCAGGTGGCGGCTTGCTTGTTCCAGCCCTTGGTCGGGCATTTGAATGACAAAAAGCCGATGCCCTTTTCCATTGTGACTGGGATGGGGTTTTCTCTGGCTGGCTTGCTGACCCTGGCTTATGCGGCAACCTATGAGGGGCTGTTACTGGGCGCAGTTCTGGTTGGGCTTGGCTCCTCGATTTTCCATCCTGAAGCGACGCGGATGGCGCGGCAGGCTTCAGGCGGGCAGCTGGGCATGGCACAGGCTATTTTCGTGGTGGGCGGGCAAACCGGATCGGCCATTGGTCCTTTGCTGGCCGCCTTCATCATTGTGCCGGGCGGCCAAAAGAGCATTGTTTGGTTTTCTGTGATTGCGATGGCGGGCGCGATGATTTTGGTGTGGGCTTGCCGGCAATTTTTGGCAGCCAGCCGCGAAGCGCTGGCCCAAGTCAAAAAAGCGCGTGCGGGCACGCCCTCTGCGCAGGTGCTTGCGCCGCAACGGGTGATCGTGTCGGTGGTGATTTTGATGGTGCTGTTGTGGTCCAAAACAGCCTATTCCGCCAGTTTTAATTCCTTCTACACTTTTTATCTGATCGATAAATTCGGTGTGTCGATGCAGGTCTCGCAAGTGATGCTGTTTTTGTTTCTGGTGGCGTCGGCTTTTGGATCTTTGATCGGCGGCTGGTTGGGGGATCGGTTTGGCCGCACGTTCATCATTTGGTTTTCGATTGTCGGGGCTTTACCTTTCACACTGGCTTTGCCGCATGTTGATTTTATGTGGACAGCAATTTTGACGATTGTCATCAACGTGATTATGTCGAGCGCCTTATCCTCGATCATTGTCTATGCGATGGAGTTGATGCCCGGCCGCACCGGCATGATCGGCGGATTGTTTTATGGATTGGCTTTTGGTTTTGGTGGCTTGTCGGCGGCGGGACTGGGGTTTCTGGCCGATCACACCAGCATTGATACGGTTTACCACCTGTGTGCCTATTTGCCGCTGCTCGGCCTGTTGGCGTTTTGGCTGCCCGCCATCGATCGTCCGGCAGCTCCCAAACAAGGATGAGCCAGCCGGAGCGTTCACGCTTGCGCTTTGGTGTGGGGATTAGATTTCCAAATGCCCGCCAAGCTCAACCGTGTGGCCGGGAGGAATACGATAATATTCCGTGGCAGACAGCATATTGCGATGCAGAGCAATAAACACCCAATCAGAAATGGTGCGCCATAACCCTTGCGGTTTCGATGTCAGCCGTTCGCGTCCCACAAAGAATGACACATCCACCAGTTTGAAATGGAACTCCTGAAGGCGAAGCTGCGCCAAAACGCGCGGAATACGCGGCTCTTCAAAGAAGCCGTAATTAACTGCCACAACAAAGAAATTATTTTGCAAAGGGGTAATCGTAAAGCGATCCTCGTCTTTGATATAGGGCGAGGTTGTCGTGCGCACCGTCATTAGGATCACACGCTCGTGCAAGATATGATTATGTTTGAGATTATGCAGCAAAGATTGCGGGACCACTTGCGTATTCGGGACCATAAAAATCGCTGTTCCCGGCACGCGGATGGGACTATTGGGTTTGAGCTGCTTGATAAAATCATCGATCGGGGTTGTATCCTTCCAACGTGCAATCAACAGCCGTTCGCGCCCATTAATCCAAGCAATCATGATGAAGAAAATAAAGCTTGCGACCATGACCGGGAACCAGCCGCCTTCCATGAATTTGACAAGGTTGGTTCCGAAAAACACCAGATCAATCACCAAGAAGAGACCAAACAATGGCAAGGTTAAAATCGGGTTCCAATGCAGACGTTTGAGCATGACGATACACGCCAATAAGGTGACGGTTGCCATAGTGCCCGTGACGGCAATGCCATAGGCAGCGGCCAGACTATCGGAAGAGCGGAAGCTCAATACCAATGCTTCAACCGCAAGAAACAAGAACACATTGACTTGACTGACATAGATCTGCCCGATTTCGTCAGATGAGGTATGGCGCACTCGAATGCGCGGAATATAGCCCAATTGCACCGCTTGATTGGTGATTGAAAAGGCGCCCGAAATCACAGCCTGCGAGGCAATGATGGTTGCCGCGGCTGATAAAATCACCATCGGGAACAAAGCCCAGTCCGGCGCTAATTTATAGAAGGGATTTTCAAGGGCTGTGCTATCAGCCAGCAGCAAAGATCCCTGTCCAAGATAATTTAAAAGAAGAGACGGTAAGACCATGATGATCCAGGCGCGATTGATGGGTTTAGCGCCAAAATGTCCCATATCAGCATAAAGGGCTTCACCGCCCGTCACTGTCAGCACAACAGCACCAAGCACGGCAACGCTGATCCCTGTATTATGCATTAAAAAGCTTAAGCCTAATTGCGGGTTGATGGCTTTGATGACCGAGGGGCCTGTGAGGATTTGGTGTAAGCCCAAGCCTCCGATCACAATAAACCATAATAGCATGATGGGGCCAAATAACCGTCCAATAGTGGCCGTGCCATGCCGCTCAATCGCAAATAAGGCGGCAATGAGCAGGCAGGTAATCGGCACCACATAGGGTTTGAACAGTGGGGTTGCGACCTCAATGCCTTCCATGGCGCTGAGAACAGAAATGGCAGGCGTGATCACGCTATCGCCATAAAATAAAGATGCGCCGATTAAACCAGCGACCAGCACAACCCACCGTGCGATCTTGCCTTCAACACAGCTCAAAGCCAAAGCGGTTAAAGCCAAGGTTCCCCCTTCGCCATTATTCGAGGCTTTCATAATCACAAATACATATTTCAGCGTCACGACCAGCAGTAAGGACCAAATCATCAAGGACAGAATGGCAAGAATATTGCCTTCTGTGACGCCACCAGCAGCCTCTACAGATTGTTTGAACGCATAAAGAGGTGAGGTGCCAATATC
>CAWUMW010000291.1:0-2963 GCA_963923415.1 uncultured Hyphomicrobiales bacterium
AAAGGCCTTGGAAGTGAACGGGTGCAGTGATGCGGTTGGTGGAAGCAAGCATGGTCGGGTTGTTGGTGGTTTCTGGACCAGCCGGATTCGTTGCCGCAGCCAATTTTATTCCTCCCAGTTTTGATGTGAACGTGACCCGGAGCGCTGTCCAATCAGACGATGGGCAAGCACAGCCAACCGGCAAAACCGAAAAGAAAGCCGCTGCTAAAAAGCCCAAACCCTATCCGAAGGAAGGGCCCGGCCTGCATGGTGCCAGCCTGCCCCATTGCAGCCCCGGCGAATATTCAGCCGGCTATATTTGCAAGGCCAGCCCGCCCGACCATTATGTACCGGTTGGCAGTCTTTATCCGGTCCCCTGCCCGGCCAATACCTTTTCGCCGCGCGGTGCGCAGTCCAAGGCCCAATGCAAAGAAGCCGACTCAAAAGCATGGAAATTGTTTTCCTAAGAAGGACTTAGAAGGCGTCTGACCCATGCGCCTGCCCGCCACCGCGCATTTTTTCCTTAAAGCCCGCCACTCTGGCACGGTAAATGCAAACATCTGTGGGAAAGCCTGTCTCAGGCGCCCGTTGTTTTGATTTTACTTGCTGGGGAATACAAGTCATGGCCTCGCCTGAAAGTGCATTCCGATATGCGGACGACCCGCTGATCCACTCACCTGATGAGACCGCGTCTCAGACGTTGGGAGCCGAAACATTTGGGTGTCCGGCACCGCAAGCACAGATCATTTCCCTACAAGCCTATAAAGCTGTGCAGATGCTCAAACAGCTCTCCTCAACCGAATCACTCTATCGGGCTGAGCGCCTCGTGCCGCTGATCAACGAAGCGCATGTGCGCCCTGTGCGCTTTTATCGCGGCCTCGAAGAATGGCTGTTGTCGCACACGCAGTCTGACGAACAGTCCTCTTCCTAAAAGAGATATGCGTATAAAAGAGATATGCTCCCAGAGAACGCAGCACACCACCGAGTGCACTGATCGTCTCCGCAAAAAGTGCCTCTCCATAAAAAATTGAGGATGGCGGCAGCAAAGACTTGCATGCAAAGAGGGGAATGTGCAGGGATTGCCTCTCTCCATGTTCCTCGCCCTCACTTCCTCCTTGTCTCGCATCCTTGCTTCGCCTCCTTGCCTTGCCTCCTCCCTGCCCCTTTTTTAATGACTGATCAGAGATTTGAGCACCATGCCGCACGCCCACACCAATCACGCTTTAACGCCTATTGCGCATAAAGACCGCGCCTTTGATTTGAGAAGCCATCTCTCTTTGTGGTTTAGTTTGGGCGTGGGCTTGCTGGTTATTCAGGTCGGCGCCTTTCTCTCCCCCGCTTTAGGACCCCAACAGGCTTTGTGGGTCATTCTTGCCGGATCCCTGATCGGGTCTGCTTTGCTGGCGCTGACCGCGTGGCTAGGCTGCCGGACTGGATTATCAAGCGCTGGACTGATCCACGGCACCTATGGCCCTTTGTTCGCGCGGGTACCGATCCTGCTCAATATTGTGCAGCTCATCGGTTGGACGGCTTTTGAATTGGTCATCATGCGGGATGGAACGCTGGCGATCCTCTCCAATAAGCTAGGCCTTGAAACAGCCGGCCCTCTGGCATTGATAGCCTCAACCCTTGTTTGGGGCGGGTTGTTAAGCCTGTTGATGCTCAGTTCGATGCTGACCTTGGTGCGTGCCTTCATCAATCGCTTTGGCCTGCCGCTGGTCACCCTTTCTTTACTTTGGATCAGCTGGACCTTTTATCAAATTGTCGCCCAAACCGGACTGGACAGTTTTCTTTCCAAACAAGGTGATGGCAGCCTCAGCCTGGCCGCAGCACTCGATATTGTGATTGCCATGCCGATCTCCTGGCTGCCGCTGGTCGCCGATTATGCACGCTATGGAAAAAGCCGCCCCAGCACATTCAACGGAACTTTGATCGGCTACTTTATCGCAAATGTCTGGTGTTACGGATTAGGCTTTGTCATTGCGGGCGTATCAGAGCCCGGCAGCGATCTTGTGACGGCCTTATTGCTGGCTCAAGGCGGACTGTTTGCCCTCAGCTTGATTTTGCTCGATGAGCTCGACAATGCCTATAGCGATGTCTATTCCGCATCAGTGTGCAGTCATAGCCTAATGCCAAATCTCTCCATGAAACAATGGGGGCTGGGCCTTGCTTTCGCATCGATCCTTTGCGCCGCCTTTTTACCCATGCAAGCGCTGGAACCGTTTCTGCTGATCCTCAGCTCGATTTTTGTGCCGCTTTATGGGGTTATTTTGGGACGCGCTCTGCTCTCCTATCATGAAGGGGACCGCAACACGCATACATCACGCGCTATTGCGGCTTTGATCTGGCTGTTTGGTATCGCTCTGTTTCAAGGCTTAACGCATATGGCCCCCGAATGGGGCGCTACCTTGCCAACGCTCGCCTTAACAGTACTTTTGGGACAATTAACCCGCCCCCGCTTGATCGACCGCCGGTAAAGTTGCGTCACCTTTATCATCACCCCTCACAGCCGAAAGAAACCGCCATGCTCTATGAATTGCGCGTCTATCAAACCGTCCCCGGACGGATGCCTGCTTTATTAAAACGCTTCGAAAATCATGCGCTGCGCCTGTGGGAAAAACACGGCATCCAACAAATTGGTTTCTGGCTGACTTATATCGGCGAGAGCAATAATGAATTGCATTATCTGTTGGCTTGGAACTCATTGGCAGAGCGCGAAGAAAAATGGAACGCGTTTATGAGTGATCCTGAATGGACCAAAGCACGCGCTGACAGCGAGCTTGATGGTCCGATCAATGCCAAAGTGACCAGCCAAATCCTCAGCCCAACGGCCTTCTCAGCCCTCAAATAACCAAGAAACGTCCCCCTTAAAAAGGGGGCGTGATCGCCCACCTTTTTGTTACTGATCACGAACCGTCCGGCACCTATTGATCAACCTTTTCGGAATAAAACGAAACAGTAAGGCTCGCATTTCGTAATCAGCA
>CAWUMW010000292.1:0-2956 GCA_963923415.1 uncultured Hyphomicrobiales bacterium
AGCGCTCCAAGGTCGCCTCGGTGACAGCCTGCATCCCGCCTTTTTCGGCATCGGTGCCGCGTGCCAAAATGGTGGATTTAAAAGCGGCTGGAACCTGTGCCCCGCAGGCGCAGATGACGAGGCCGGCAACCAAATCGGGATGCGTGATTGCTAAATTTTGGGCAATCATGCCCCCAAAGGACAAGCCCAGCACAATCGCTTTGCCTTTATTGATCGCTTGAATCACGCGGGCAACATCGTCCACACATCCAGCCATCGTGCCGGGACGCGCCGCCTTGGGGGATTGACCATGGCCGCGCAAATCAACACAGGCAACGCTGTAGTGATCACTCAAGCGCTTGGGTAAATCATACCAAAATGTGCCATCAAGACCGACAGGGTGCAACAGAACAACCAAAGGCCCCTGCCCTTGGATTTTATAATGCAAAAGCTCTTTCATGGGGCTTTGTCCTTTTCGGGCTGTTCTTTTTTGTCTGCATAATCAGGCTTGACGCAGCCTCTCCGCGCCCTCACATGCTGTCCCTGTCTCATACGCCTCTCAACGCAAAGGACAGGGACAAAAGGTGCAGGCCTTAAGCTTCAACAGACCTTAGGCTTCAATCGGCACGAGGAACCGACCATTGTCGATTTTCATCACGCCATCGACATAGAGGGTTGGCTCAAGGATCACACCATCGAGATGGATTTTCGAGATAATCGATCCACCCACATCGACATTGGTGCCCAAACCAAAATGCAGCGTGCCCATAATGTTTTTGTCTTCGCGTTGGATGCCGCGCACCACCGCTTTCGCATTCACCCCAACAGAGGCTTCCGCAGGACACATATAGGCATTCTCATCGCCATATTCGGCAAGATAATCGCGCAAGATCCGCGCCTCTGCGCCCCCGGCAATATCAATCACCCGCCCGTCTTTAACCGTCAGGGCAATAGGCTCATAAATACGACCAATGTGATGCATGGTTAAGTCGATGACCAATTTGCCATTGGCCGTTCCTTCAACGGGCGCCACGTTAAATTCGCCAGTCGGGAACAAGTAATAATACAAGCCCCCTTCCCGGTTTTCGTCCTTACCGAAATCAATAATTTTATAGGGATCAAAACTGTCCCCCGGCATCGGCGGGAAGGTAATTCTGTTTTCAACGCTATAGGTGAAATCCGTCCCATAACGCGAGGTGACGCGGCAGGTTTTGGCATTCGGGCCAAACACGTTTTTAGCCACGAAATGTTTGCGTTCAGCAACCTTTTTCATGTCTTCGGTAATCGCGCCTGATTGCAATTGCTCAAGCGTCATTCCCCCGTCAAGGCAGATGGCCGGAATTCGTGCCTGCATCGCCCGGAAATTAGCCGGAGAATGCAACATGCCCGTCGAACACAACAACACATTGACATCTGACTGCATCATGGCTTCGCACACAGCCGCCGGTGGATCATAATAATCAGCCGGGCGACGCTCAAACAAAGCAAGCGTTGTATCGGCACCCAATTCTTGGCAGATGCTCATCACCGCCTGCCACACGCGTGGGTCATGCGATGTATCCGACAAAATCAAAACCTTGTGGCCAGCTTTGATGTTACGTGCAAACGGGCGACGGAGAAATTCCATACTGCCGGTGATCAATCCACTATTTCCTGACATCCCGTCTTCCCCCCTTTTAAAAGTAATAAATTTATCAATTTTGTCGACACTTTGTAGCGCAAGCTGAGAAACAGCGTCAAGCCTTCCGACATAAAACTTTGCGCTTGATCCTTAAAAATCACAAAATATTATTTTTAATCAATAGTTTAAAGAATTAAATCAAATCAAGCAGTGTAAACTTCACCCAAAGAGTGTCGACACATCTTGACTGCCCCTCAAAACAATGAAAGTCTGAGGACTGCCTTAATCAGACCAAGGACCGCGACTCCGTAGACCGCGGCACCACATGGGCAGCAAAGAGGGATGAAACGCGATGATAAAAAAAATCAAACAGGCCGCATTGGCCTTCACACTAACAAATACATTGGTTTTAGGCTCTGCCTTCGCAGACCAACTAAAATATGGTGACTATACGCCCCAAGGTGCCAATGAATATGCCAAAAGCGCTGAATGGATGGGCAAGGAAATTCCCAAACGCTCTGGCAACAAACATTCCATGCTGATGCTGTGGGGCGGCACCGTCGTAAAAGTCGGTGAAGTCCCGACTGCGGTTGAAAATGGCGTGATTGATTTGGGGCCTTTGGTAACACCCTATTTTCCTGACCAATTTCCTATCAATAATGCGATTCCATTTTTCTGGCCGCAGCCAAAATCACAAGCGCAATTGGGTGAGTTGATGCTGAAATGGCATGATGAGCATCCTGAATTTGCCAAAGAACTTGCGAAATTTAAACTCAAGATGATTTCGGTTCGCCCGCTGCCTTCTTATGGCATTATTTGCTCAAAGCCGATCCGCAGCATGGAAGACTTCAAGGGCAAACGCATTCGCTCCTATGGGGTGGCCTTGCCAGCTATGTTAGAAGCCATGGGTGCTGTCCCTGTCTCAATGGCTGACTCGGAAGCCTATGAAGCATTAAGTAATGGAATTCTTGATTGCTCACCTGGTGATCCTGCTTTGACTGTAGGCTGGAAATGGGCTGATGTAGCCAAATATTTCATCGATGTGCCGATGGGGGCGTCATGGGGCCATATGGTGATCATGAATCTGGATAAATATAATGCGCTTCCTGCCGATCTGAAAAAGATCATGGACGACATGAAAAAAGACTATTTGGCTGAGTTCCTGCGCTCTTATGACAAAGCCACCGCTGACACGCTCGAGTCATGGAAGAAATCAGGAAAAGTTGAAATCATCAAAATCAATCCTGATGAATTCAACAAGGTTACACTGACAAATCCGAAAGTTCTTGCTGTGCGTGAGAGCTGGGTTGGACGCGCTGTCAAAGCCGGCATGTCAGAAGCGGCCGCCAAAAAAGT
>CAWUMW010000293.1:0-2926 GCA_963923415.1 uncultured Hyphomicrobiales bacterium
TGGTGCCCGCTGCAGGTCCCGTACCACCCCCAAGCAAGGACGTGACCCCCGACATCAGAGCCTCATCAATTTGTTGCGGACAAATAAAATGAATATGGGTGTCAAAACCACCTGCGGTCAGCAATTTGCCCTCACCCGCAATAATCTCTGTGCCAGGCCCGATGACAATCGTCACCCCATTTTGTATATCGGGATTTCCGGCTTTACCGATGGCAAAAATCTTGCCTTGCTTTAGGCCGACATCGGCTTTAACGATACCCCAGTGATCAATAATGACCACATTGGTAATCACTGTATCGACAGCCCCTTGCGCATTAGAAATTTGTGATTGGCCCATGCCATCGCGGATCACTTTGCCGCCACCAAATTTCACCTCTTCGCCATAAATCGTGAAATCTTTTTCGATTTCGATCAATAAGGACGTATCAGCCAGACGCACACGATCTCCGGTCGTCGGCCCAAACATATCAGCATAAGCTGCGCGGGAAAGTGATGTCGCCATGATGCGGATCCTTGAAATAACTAAAATGGAGTCAAGCGTTACAATGCGCCCATAATTTTTTGCCGAAAACCATAGATTTGACGTTGGCCTTGGAATGCGACAAGCCTGACCTCGCGTGTTTGACCGGGCTCGAAGCGGACAGCCGTGCCTGCAGCAATATCAAGCCGCATACCGGTTGCTTTCTCTCTGTCGAAAGATAAGGCCGCATTGGTTTCGGCAAAATGATAATGACTGCCCACCTGAATCGGCCTATCGCCGGTATTGGCTACCTGCAAGACCACAGATTGACGTCCTTCATTCAAGATAATCTCACCAGGCTCAATCAGCATTTCACCCGGAATGACTGCATGATCCGCACCCCTGATTGGCTCATGTACAGTGACCAATTTGGTCCCATCTGGAAAGGTGGCCTCGACTTGCACATCATGGATCATTTCAGCCACGCCCGGCATAACCTGATCAGCGGTTAAAACATGGGCACCTGCTTGCATCAGATCAGCAACCGAACGGCCATCGCGCGCGCCCTCGACAACAAAATCACTGATCAGCGCAATGGCCTCAGGATAATTGAGCTTAACCCCACGCTCCAAACGGCGCCGTGCCACCATCGCTGCCATGGCAATCAGCAATTTATCTTTTTCTCTTGGTGTCAGCTGCATGAGCGTTCATCCTTTTCTAACAAGACAGTTAACATTGCCAAACGCGCGGCAAAGTCAGTCCAAAAAACGATTGCAGGAACGAGATCCCCTGCTGTCTGAGTCGTGCGGGAGCACTGTCCAACATGCGTATGCACAATAAGCCATTCCATGCGCTAACGCCCCAATGGCCTTCATAGTGATCAAACAGAGCTCTTGCTTCACCAATCCGCGCTTCCGCATCGGGGGCCACATAGACACAGGTTGCCGTCATTCTTGCGCCTGCCCCCAAAGCTGCCCGCGCAAGATGGCTTGCCACATCCCCCGTAAGGCGAAGACGTTCGGCAAAAATTAATCGATCATCGCGTCGGATCATCCAATCATCTTCAATGGAAACAGATCGAAGTTGTTCGCCCATAGCCTGCCGCCCAAACACAAAGCCCTCAAAAGCGGCAAACCGCGCATGAGGAGCGAGCGACACGCGCATACTGCGTTTGAATTTCGCACCATCAAACAAAATGCTCTCTTGCGGAATCCAGAAGAGAGACGCCCCCTCATTCACACTTACATCCAGGTTGATGCAGGAAGCACCAGCATCAGCCCGATAAATTTTTTCAGCCGATTGTGTGCTGACCACCATCGACGTTTGTTCCGCCATCGCAAGATCAAAATGCAAATGATCGCCACCCGCCATACCACCGCCTGTATTGACGATTGTGGCCTCCAGCCTGTCCGCGCGCGGGAATTTTAACCGGTAACCGCCGGCTTCATAAAGATCGGCAATCGTGCTTTTGAACGCCCCCCTTTCAACCTGAAGCGATAATCGCCCCTGCGCCCTTATATAGGCCGGAAGTATTGATACCTGATCAGTCCGGCCCAATGGCTTAGACGGAGAGATGGCGGCGGACATCGTCTTCATTCATTTCTGCTTTCGTGCCCGACAAAACGACCTGTCCGCGATCAAGTACGATGTAGTCGTCGCATAGATCGCGGGCAAATTCAAAATATTGTTCGACCAGAATGATCGCCATGTCGCCTTTGCTTTTGAGATAGAGAATCGCCCGCCCAATATCTTTAATAATAGAAGGTTGAATGCCCTCAGTCGGTTCGTCAAGCACCAACACTTTGGGTCGCATCACCAATGCACGCGCAATCGCCAATTGTTGTTGCTGGCCACCCGACAAATCACCGCCACGCCTGTGCATCATGGATTTGAGCACTGGAAACAAATCAAAAATCTCGTCGGGGATAAACCGCTCCGAGCGCGGTAAAGGTGAAAATCCTGTCTCAAGATTTTCATTCACGCTTAACAATGGAAAAATTTCACGGCCCTGCGGCACAAAACTGATCCCCTTGCGGGCTCGTTCATAACCGGTCAAGCGATCAATCGAATCATCGTCGAGCAAAATCGTGCCTTTGCGAATAGGAGCCTGCCCGACAATAGCTCGCATCAGTGACGTTTTGCCCACACCATTGCGGCCCAGAACACTGGTGACCCTTCCCGGTCTTGCCTTCATAGACACGCCGCGCAAAACTTGCGCCGCACCGTAATAGAGATCGATATCCTGAACGTCAATGGATTGCATCTTATCGCCCCAGATAGACTTCGATCACACGATCATTACGAGAAACAGCATCGATATGGCCTTCTGCCAGCACCGATCCCTCATGCAAACAAGTTACGCGGCAGTCCAATGCGCGCACAAATGCCATGTCATGCTCGACCACAATCACCGCATGATCACGCGCGATCGCTTTCAGTAATTGCGCAGTTTGTTCTGTTTCGGCA
>CAWUMW010000294.1:0-2912 GCA_963923415.1 uncultured Hyphomicrobiales bacterium
CGGGCATTTTTCAGAGCCAACCGTTGATGCAAAATGAATGAGGTCTGACCCTAGCGTGGTGCGTTCAGAAAGAGTTGGGTGCTTTGGGTCTGCGCGGCATCCGGTCCGGTCATTACATCAATCCAGCCTGAGCCGCTGATTTTTTCATGGTCATTGAGCCAGAACTCTAAATCAGCGCGGGGCAAAGTGAGGGTGATTTGTTGTTCTTCACCAGGGTGCAGGTGAAGGCGGCCAAACCCGCGTAATTGTTTTTCAGGCTGTGAGAGAGGCGCCACACGTTGTTTGGTATAAAGCTGAATCACGGCGGTGCCGCTGCGTTGGCCGATATTGCGGACACGCACGGCAATTTCGTAGTGATCGGCGCTGCTATCGGTTCCGTTCAGGATTTTTGGCGCAGCATAAGAAAATTGCGTATAGGTCAGACCATATCCGAATGGATAGAGTGGGGTCGCATATTCATCGATATAGCCGGCCATAAAGGCTTCCGGAGGGCCGAGGCTGGGGCGTCCGGTCGGACGTTGATCATGGGTGATGGGAATTTGTCCCACAGAGCGGGGCGTGCTGACGGGCATATGGCCGACAGGGTCTGTGAGGCCGGTCAGAACGCGTGCCACAGCCTCTCCGCCTTGCGATCCCGGAAACCACGCATGGATAACCGCCGCGGGCGCTTGATAGAGCAACGGTTCAACAAACGGGCGGCCGCCGATCAAGACAACGCTAAAAGGTTTTCCAATTTGTTTGATGGCACGTAAGAGCTGCAACTGATCGGCGGGGAGGCCCGGAAAAGCGCGGCTTGAGGCCTCGCCACTGTCAATGGCTTTTTCGCCCAAAACAAGCACGATCTGTTGGGCGCGCCGCGCCAGCTGCACAGCACGTGCAATCTGCTGGGACCCATAGGTGCCGTGTTGATCCGGTTCGGCTATAGTGAGCTGAAGCGCAGGTGTTGCGCGCCGAAACCCTTCATGAATTGACACAACCTGGGCATGTTGTCCATTGGCTTCCCACGGTCCCATTAGATTGTTGCGGTCTGTTGCAAAGGGACCGATTAAGGCCAAGCGCCCCTTGTGCTTGAGCGGTAAAAGATTGTTGTCGTTTTTTAACAAGACAAGGCTTTGTTCGGCGAGGCGGACAGCCAGCGCTTGATGATCTGGATGGTCAAGCGTTTCAACTTCGCGTTGTTTCACGCTGCGGGCATAGGGATCATCAAACAGGCCGAGTGCTTCTTTGATCGCAAGAACCCGTAAAACCGACTGATCGATCAGTTCAGCGTGAAGACGACCGGATAAAACAGCGTGTTTCAGACTGCTGGAATAGGCTTGACTAGCCATGTCCATATCGACACCCGCTTGGAGCGCGCGCACAGCCGCATCGGATAAATCGTCAGCCACACCATGGCGCGGCAATTCTGCAATGGCACCGTGATCAGTTACCACCATTCCGGTAAAGCGCCATTCATCGCGTAAGATGCTGCGCAGCAGACGATGGTTGAGAATGCCCGGCACGCCATCCACCGCATTAAAGGCTGGCATCAGGCACCCCAACCCCGCTTTAACGGCCTGTTCGAAAGGCAGCAATTCCGCTTGTCGCAACGCGCGTAAAGACAGATCGCTCGCGGTATATTCACGCCCGCCTTCGGTCGCGCCATTGCCGGCAAAATGTTTGGCGCAGGCGAGGAGGGCATGTGGCGATGTCAGATCAGTGCCTTGTAAGCCAGCCAGTCGGGCACGCACTAATTGGGCTGCATACCAAGGGGACTCGCCAGCGGTTTCAACCATTCGGCCCCAGCGTGGATCGCGCCCCAGATCCAAGACAGGGCCAAATGTCCAATTAATTCCAGCTGAGGTGGCTTCAAGGGCAGCAACCCGTTCCGCACGACGGATGAGATCGGGATTGAAACTCGCGGCCTGCCCAATCGGCACTGGAAAAATCGTGCGATAGCCATGCACGACATCAAGCCCGATCAATAATGGAATTTTTAAGCGAGACTGCGTGGTCGCAATTTTTTGCAATTCATGCGTATGCACGGCCCCATAAACATTCAAAACGCCGCCGACCCGGCCCTCACTGATCGCTTGTTCGGTTTCTTTGCTGATATAGGGGCCGATCCTATCTTTGTCGCCCGCTTGTAAATTTAATTGGCCGATTTTTTCGTCCAAAGTCATTTGCGCCAGGAGTGCGCGGACGCGTTCTGATGGTGCAAAAGACAATGCAGGCTCAGCCTGTGCATGGGGCGCGATGAACAAGCTTGTGATCAAAGCGCTCAAGCAGAAGAGAAAACGGGCGCGAACAGACAGAGCGGGAATAACGGTGAAGACAACCATGAGAAATATCGACTCTGTTAGGAGGCCAGATCGAGCGCTGAGAGCAGTCGATAAGAATGCAGGCGGGCTTGGTGATCATAAAGAGCAGAGGCGACAATTAATTCATCAACGCCGGTTTGCGCGATGAAATGCCGGAGCGCGGGAGCGACCCGCTCAGGCGAGCCAACAAAGGAGCAGGCCAGCATGCGCGAGGCCTGCATTTTTTCGCTTTCTGTCCAATATGTTTCAATGTCGTCAATCGGTGGTTTCAGCTTGCCGCGTCGGCCGCGCACCATATCGGTGAAGCGCTGCTGGATAGAGGTGAAGAGATGGGTGGCCTCTTCATCCGTATCAGCCAGTACAACATTGATACCCGCAATCGAATAGGGTTTGGCTTGTTGTTCGGAGGGCTTAAACCGGTCTCGGTAAATGGTCAGAGCTTGCATGAGCGCATCGGGCGCAAAATGTGAGGCGAAGGCATAAGGCAGTCCGAGCATGGCGGCCAGTTGGGCGCCATAAAGGCTGGAACCCAGGATATAGAGGGGCACTTTTAAACCATAACCGGGAACTGCTTTGACCGCACTGTCTGGCGAGGGATCATCAAAATAATGC
>CAWUMW010000295.1:0-2904 GCA_963923415.1 uncultured Hyphomicrobiales bacterium
ATTGTGTCGCAAGCGGGAAAACATTCAACCGATAGTACAAATCTTCACGGAAGCGCCCTACTTTGACTTCATCCAGCATGTGCCGGTTTGAAGTCGCAATTACACGGATATCGACGGGAACGGGCTTGGATCCACCCAACGGGGTGACTTCCTTTTCCTGCAAAACACGCAAGAATTTTGCTTGCAAATGCAAGGCCATTTCCGACACTTCATCAAGCAGCAAGGTTCCGCCATCAGCGGCACGGAAAATACCTTTGTTCGGATGATGGGCCCCTGTAAAAGCACCGCGCTCATAACCAAACAAAACGGCCTCGAGCATCGTATCTGGCACAGCCGCACAATTAACGGCAATAAAGGGCTCTTTGCTCCGTTTTGATGAGTTATGCAGGAAGCGTGAAAGAACCTCTTTACCGGTCCCTGTTGGCCCCACCAGCATCACAGTCACATCCGAAAGCGCCACGCGGCGCGCTAGGCGCAAGAGATTAAATGTTTGCGGATCGCCAGCAGCAACATTTTGTTCATCATCAACAAAGCGCGATACGGTCTCTGCCGCAAATCGCCAGCCATCCTCGGTCGGTTTAATTTTTAAAACCGCGCCATTAAATTCCCCTTTAACAGAGAATTTATCGCCCGCAGGCTCCACAAGAACAATGCGATCTGCTTTGAGCTGCCGGCATTTGGCCGTAAATTGTGCATTATCGGATGCAAATTTCTTGAGACTGGCTGTGGCCATCACCAAAGCGCAACGGGGCCATTGATCGCCCTTTGTTGCGAGAAGGGTTTTCATATCAACTGCCTGGGCATCATGACCACGCATGTAGAGATGAGTAATCCACGCCTCACTATCGGGAAGCCCGTCCGTTAGACATAACACAACGCTCATTTAACAAACTCCAACGCCCCACACTGGCCGCGCTAAGTTGAAAGCAAAGAGCTTGCCAACAAGGTGTCAAAAAAATTACTCAAAACGCCCCAAAATAGTTAATGCACTGAAAAACATAGTAAAATTTCTATTAATTTTTGACATTACGAATTTGTGTCAACAATAGGAGGGGGGAACTTTCAATGAATTATTGACACCCGCGGCTGAGAGCGTCAAAAGCTGGAGCAGGGAGTGTCAAAGTTTTGACACGGCCTGAGCGTGCGGGCTTTCAAGCAAGGTTCGTTTCCTTTGTAATGTCCTTTTGTGATGTGGTTAGAGTCTTGTGAGCTGGCAACGTAGTCAAGTCGAAGTCTATCTCGATCTGCCGAGCGCTCCAATGCGTCACGTATTGGATTTGGTGCGGCGTGTTGCCCCCATGGAAACAACCGTCAGCATTTTCGGCCCGTCGGGAAGCGGTAAGGAATTTGTCGCCCGGGCCTTACACACGCTCTCCAAACGTCAGCATGGCCCCTTTATACCGGTTAATTGCGGCGCTATTCCCCGCGATCTGTTGGAAAGTGAGCTGTTTGGGAGCGAACGCGGTGCTTACACAGGATCGGTCAAGCTCCGGCAAGGCTATATGGAAGCCGCCAATGGTGGCACCCTGTTTCTGGATGAAATTGGTGAAATGCCGCTCGAAATGCAGGTTAAGTTGCTGCGGGTCCTTGAAGAGCGCAGCTTTACCCGCATTGGCAGCAATGATCCGATCAAAGTCGATGTTCGTATCATTTGTGCGACCCACAGAAATATGGATGAATTGGTTGCCAATGGCCAATTTCGAGAAGACTTATATTACCGCCTGAATGTGTTCCCCATCACAGTTGCCTCCCTTGAAGAGCGCGTTGAAGACATTCCTAAATTGATCACCCTCACCCTCGATCGTTTTCAAGATCAAGGGTTTCCGCATTTACCCCAACTTTCAGATTGCGCCATCGTCTGCCTGCAAAGCATGAAATTTCCTGGAAATATCAGGCAGTTAAGGAATATTTTGGAACGGTTAGCCATTTTGTATCCGAGCCGGGTCATTGACGAGAGCATGGTACGGTCAATTTTCAGGCCCGTTGGCAAGGTCAGCCCGACCCATGAAACTGAAAGTTTACGTCAATCTGTCAATGCGTTAGCGCAAATCAATCTGGAAGCCCATCAGCGCAATCAGGCCCCGTATCGCTTGCCGGCCCCGAATAAGCCGCACATCCCGTCAGCCATGGAAAGCGCACTGGCCTCCATGACTGAAAATATGGCTGATATGTCAACATCTTATGTCGAAAAACCGCGCACTGTTGATCCCAAAGCCGTGATCTTCAACACCGACGCATTTGATTTACGTGAGTATTTACAAGAAGTTGAGGGTGTTTTTATTCGCTTTGCGCTGGATGATGCCCAAGGGTCAGTCAGCAAAGCCGCCCGCACTTTAGGCCTGCATAGGACGACACTCATTGAAAAAATGAAGAAATTGTCGCTTGAGGAGCTCTAATCCTCTCAGAATGCTTGGAAATTTATAAAATAGGCATAAAAAAAAGGGGCTTATTGCCCCTCAATTCATGCTGAGAAAAGAAAAAACCTCTCTCTTAAGCAGCTTTTTGACCTATTTGGTCCCAAGCGTCAGCAATATCTGCAATCGCATTGCGGATATTTCTTGAACGCTCAACCGAATTATCTTGGGTCAATGCCAGCAATTGCGAGCGCACCCAAGCATAAAAAGCAGAGAGAGATTGTGCGACTTCACCACCGCGCTCAAAATCGAGACTGGTGGCAAGGACATAAACAATTGTCAAAGCTTTTGAAGAAGCTGCCGATTTAGCAGCCAGATCACTTGCTTCCAAAGCATGGGTCGTCCGATCCATGGATGTCAGCAGCTCGGTAAACAGAATCTGAACCAAACGATGCGGGTCCGATCCATCAACCAAAAACTCCTGTTCGGCTTGTTGATAAGCCCGCACAGCATTCATATTCAGCATGTCCGTCCTCCATGCATTATTACA
>CAWUMW010000296.1:0-2903 GCA_963923415.1 uncultured Hyphomicrobiales bacterium
GGGCAACACGAGGTCAACACAGGGGCAAGCCGTTCAGGCAAGCCTTTTAAGACTGACTAAAAAATCGCGATTGCGGTGCCCGGGGCTCATGCGCGCGCGCTTCGGTCTCAGGCAGAGGGGGGCCGGGATCATCGGGCGGGGTGGGGAGCGGAAAAATCACCTCTTGGGCCATCGGCTTGGCGGTTGGGCCAAAGGGCTTGGTTGGGCTTGCGGTCGGACGTTCCGCCTCAGCCGGTGATGGGGCGGTTTGCCATTCTTTTGACAACAGGCTCTTGGCAAATGGGGGCCGCGCGACATTCTGTTGCGGGGCTTTGTTGTCAGCCACGTTTTTCTCAACCGGACGCGTCAGTGGATCCTCTGCAAAGGCATCCAGCATTTCTTGAGCGAGAGCGGGCGCGTGCAAACTTTCTTGCGGATACTGCCACTGAAAGGCATCGAGCCGCCCGCTGCTGGGAGAAAAGGCCTGCCAATGATCAGACACCAAACCATCGGCAATCCATGCCGCATCCCGCGGCGCGCGCGCGGCGCGCAACAGCCAGTCGCGCTGGGCGGATGGATCTCCATGTTCAAGCGCTTCGAGCCGCGCCATCAGCAGACAAAAGCGCGTGCGGGGCCGATCAGCCAACAGATCCGCTAGCAGGCTCCGAACCCGATCAAAATGATGGGCCTCTAATTCAGCCTTAGCGAGACAATAGAGGCTGTCGGGATGGTCTGGTGAAAGCTTGGCCAGTGTTTGTGCGCGGCTCAATCGTTCTAAGGCGCTGTCGCCATGGCGCAGATGCACATATAGCTCAGCCAGATCGGGATGGGGGTTTTGCGCATAGGTTTTTTCGAGCAAGCGACTGGCTTTGCGCAGATCATTATTTTTGATCAGCAAGCGCGCCGCCAAAGTGGCTGCGGGCACGAAATCCGAAACCAGATCCAAAGCACCATTCGCCAATGCCAGCGCCTCTTTCTTGTCATGAGGCGCCATTTGGATGGCATGGGCGGTCAGCAAGACTGCCATGCGACGTTGCGTGTTTTCACTCTGGGCAGGGGTATCACTTTTTGAGATATCCGCTTTTTTCAAAACCTGCCGCGCCGTTTCCCATTCCTGTCGGCGCGCATGCCATTGGACTAAGGCGTCATTGGACCAAGGTGTGCGGGCGTCGAGCTGATAGGCTTGTTCGGCAAAGTGATGGGCTTGTTCCTGATCGCCACGGCGGCTTGCTTCAATAAATAGGCCGCGCAGACCCAGTGGACGCGTTTGCTCTACAGACAGCATGGCACGGAATTGCTGTTCGGCGCGCTCTCGATTGCCGCTGAGTTGCGCGGTTTGAGCAGCCAGCAACAGGCTAAGGGGTGTATCGCCGAGCAAATCTTCGGCTTGCTGCGCGCAGGCTTGGGCTGTTTTGAGATCTCCGGTTCCGATAGCAATCAGCCCGCGTGTGAGAGCCTCTTGGCCTTTGCGGGCTTTGCGCGCGTCTAGCCGCTGTTTGATCTGCTCTGGCACCTGCCATATCCATCGGATCAAGGTCCAAAAACTCATCAGGCCGATACACAGGCCCAGCACGCCAATCAAAGCCGCCAGAAACGGCAGATCCATTTCATAGGGGCCAAGGCTGATTTGCACCCCGCCTTCAAGATCCGCCAACAGGGCCAGCAGCGCTGCGCTGGCCGCAAGCCCGAGGAGAAAAATCAGCGGGCGGATCATGGGGCCGTGCCTTTGCTTTGAGCGCTCAACGCCAATTGACTGCGCGCGCTTTGCAACAGCATCTCCGCTGCTTTGAGCGCATCCAGACGGTCGGTGAGTGCTTTATCAAGCGGCTGCAATGGCTTGCGCATGGGGTCGGGCAGAGCGCGCAGCAGGGTGCGGGCCTCAGCGGCTTGTCCGGTCTGCAAAGCCTGATGCAGGCGCTGTAATTGATCGGTTGGATCGGTGCTCTCGCTCTGGTCGCGCCGCCGCCAATTGACCCATTGTTTGAGTTGGCGCAGCAGCATGGCTTGCACATCTTCATCTGCGGGAGCGGGGAGGGCTTTGAGGCTTGCAGGATAGGCCTGTGTGAAGCGGTTGAGCAGCATGACGGGTGCGGGATTACCATCGCTCCAAGGTTTGAGAGCCGCCAGCAAAGATGGGTCGGTGATCAGCGGCTCAATGGCTTCCGATTCGGCACGAATGGGCTGTCCTTGTTCAATCAAATCGGCAATCATCACCGAGAGGATTAAGCGTGCGGCGTCTTGCGCCAGCGGGGAGGCGGAGGCGATTTTGCTTTTGGCCGTATCGTTTTGCAGGCTGGCAAGGATCTGGTCGATTTGGGCCAGATGAGCTTTGAGCCCGTTCAGATCGACCGGTCCGGTGATCGGGTTGCGGGCGAGCGTGTCGAGATCGATGCGCAGCGTATCAACCCGACTTTCAAGCGCTGCCAAGCGTTTGTCATTGGTTTCAACGGCGCGGCGGGTAGCGGCGGCAGCGACAGTGCTTTCAATCGCGCTGAGGCGTTCCACAATATCGGGGAGCGGATTGAAGATCAGCGCCAACAGGGCCAGCAGTGCTACAGTGCCAATGCCGCCCAAGACCCCCATCATCAAAGCCGAAATGGCTTTGCGGGTTGGTTCTGCTCCGGGCGCGGGGGCTGTTGGTTGGTCACTGCCCGCCGCATGATCCTTCGGCGCAGAATCAGGGCTCAGATGGGGGGCATAAGAGGGGGTGTGACGATCGGGCTCATTGGCCGATGAAGCCGACCCGGCATGCAATGCGTCTGACGTCTTAGAGGCGGGGTCGCTCGGGGCTTTGTCAGAGGGTGCCGTCACGGGTCAAGTCCTTCCTTCAGGCGGGGATGGTATCATCGGCTAAAGCAGCGGCTTGTTCAAGCACGCTCCATAATAGGGTCAGATCTCATTTCTTTTGCTGCAAACAGGTGAGC
>CAWUMW010000297.1:0-2900 GCA_963923415.1 uncultured Hyphomicrobiales bacterium
TAACAAGCTCTACCGTTTTGCAAAAGCACTCATCTTGCCTGTTGGGGCGATTGTGTTATGGCAATGGGCAGGACAGGATGGCGCGGTGGCGGGCGGTGCTTTGCCAACGCCTGATCGTGTTTGGCAGGCATGGCTGAAATGGTGTTTCGGGAATCCGACCTTCGGGCTTAATCCTTATATCGGTACGTGGCAGGAAAGTGTGCTGTTTTCACTGGGGCGCGTATTGCACGGCTTCGTGATTGCCATTGCCATTGGTGTGCCGTTGGGCATGTTGATCGGCTGGTCTAAGCTCGTTTCTTCCTTGGTTGATCCAACGATCCAGTGGTTGCGGCCGGTGCCGATTACCGCATGGTTGCCGATCTCGATTGCAGTGTTTGGCATTCGTGATTTTGGCGCGGTGTTTTTGATTATGATTGGCGCCTTTTATCCAATCGTTATTAACACAACCCAAGGCGCGCGCGATGTTGAAAAAAACTGGATTCGTGCCGCCTTGATGATGGGGGCGTCGCAAGGGGCGATTTTGCGGCGTGTGGTGCTGCCAGCGGCTTTGCCATCCATTTTTACCGGATTGCGGATTGGATTGGGAATTGCGTGGACAGCGGTGATTGTTTCCGAAATGGTCGCTGTTAAATCCGGTCTCGGCTATGTGTTGTGGGACGCTTATTATGTCGGGCGCATGGATATTGTGATTGCCGATATGGTCTCTATTGGGTTGATGGGGTTTTTATCTGATCAACTCATCGTCGCGGTTGAATTGTGGGCGCTGCGGTGGCGTCGGCTGCAATCTTTTCATGCGTGAGGGCAGGCCATGATCAATTTTTCTCATGTCTCAAAACGGTATGGGGGCGCAGGCGGTGTGCTGGCACTCGATCACGTTGATCTGACGATTCAAGAGGGTGAATTTGTTGCGCTCTTGGGGCCTTCAGGATGTGGCAAGTCGACTTTGCTCAATCTGGTTGCGGGCTTTGAGCCGTTGAGCGCAGGCAGCATGACATTTGATGCGCATGCTGTGACGTGCCCCGGACCAGAGCGGGCGGTGGTGTTTCAAGAAGCGTCTTTGATGCCGTGGTTGTCGGTGTGGGAGAATGTGATCTTTGGTCCTCAGGTGCAGGGGCTTGCCGCGCAAGACTATGCGCCGCGGGCGCGTGAAATCCTCAAACTGGTTGGGCTTGAGGCTTTTCATGATGTGTTGCCGGTGCAGTTATCCGGCGGAATGCGGCAGCGGGTCGGAATCGCCCGTGCGTTGGTGATGCAGCCACGCGCTTTGTTGATGGACGAACCTTTCGGGGCCCTTGATGCACAGACCCGTCTTTCTATGCAGCAATTATTGCTTGATGTCTGGCAGCGGTTAAAAATCACTGTGCTTTTTGTTACCCATGACATTGATGAAGCGGTTTTGCTGGCTGATCGTGTTTGTGTGATGACGGCGCGCCCCGGGCGCATTACCCGCGATATTCCGATCACCTTGCAACGTCCGCGTTCATTGGATGATTTAACCAAGAGTGAATTCACGCATTATAAGGCGCAGATCATGGCCGAGATGCGTGGCGCGCATTGAACGCATTAAAGAAGAACTGCCCTTGGCAAGATGCAACAGCTCAAGGGTTTCAGGAGATTTGATGATGGCTAATCCTCGTATTCCTTATCGTATGGCGCATGAGCAACCGCGGTTACCACCGATGCAGGGTCGCCGCATTTTGGTGCATCTTGTGGTCAATGTTGAACATTGGCAGTTTGAACATGCCATGCCGCGCACGATCATCACGCCGCCGCATGGCCGCGAAACAGTGCCCGATGTTCCCAATTTTTCTTGGGCAGATTATGGCATGCGCGCTGGAATGACGCGCCTTTTGGATGTGATTGCGGGGCGGTATTTACCAGCCTCAACCTCATTCAATGCAGGCGTTATTGATGCCTATCCTCAAGCCGCTTGTGCCATGCGCGATGCGGGATGGGAATTTATTGGCCATGGCATGCATCAACGCGCCACCAATCATGTCGAAGGGGGTGAAGAGGCACTGGTTAAAGCCTGTCTGGATAAGATTGATCGCTTCACGGGTCGTAAAACCAGGGGGTGGTTATCGCCCGGTTTGCGCGAAACAGTTGATACACCCGATATATTGAAAGCCTGCGGCTTAGACTATGTCTGTGATTGGGTGGTGGATGATGTGCCCAATTGGATGCACACCAAAAACGGTCCTTTATTGGCGATGCCCTATAATGTCGAGATCAATGATTCCATCATCTATGCCATTGAGCGCCATGCAACGGGTGAGATGTTTCGCCGATTGGAATTGACGTTGGAACAATTCACCTCTGAATGCCGCGATACGGTGCGGGTGCTGGCATTGGGATTGCATCCGCATTTGATTGGCGTGCCGCATCGCATTCACGAATTACAAAAGATGATTACGTTGTTAGCAACGCATCCGCAGGTTTTGTTTACGACCGGATCTGCAATTTATGATTGGTATCAAGACGCGCAACCCGCCGCAGGAGTGTGAGATGCAACTCGATTTAAACGGACAGCATGTGCTGATCACTGGTGGATCGAAAGGCATTGGTTTAGCCTGTGCCGACCGGTTTTTGCGAGAAGGGTGCCGTGTGACTTTGGTTGCCCGCGATGCGGACCGTTTGGCTGCAGCCCGCGCACAACTCTCCTCCACCGATCAGGTTGAAATCATCGCGGCAGATTTGTCGCGGGCGGAGGAGCGTGTCAGGGTGCATAAAACCTGTCGGTCGGTTGATCTGTTGATCAATAATGCCGGAGCTATTCCGGGCGGCGGCTTGTTAGAAATGGATATGGCGGTTTGGGAACAAGCCTGGGCGCTCAAAGTAATGGGCTTCATTCATCTGACCCAATTATATTTGGCGGATATGAAAGATGCTGGCGCAGGGAT
>CAWUMW010000298.1:0-2887 GCA_963923415.1 uncultured Hyphomicrobiales bacterium
GGGATCAAACAGGACGAAACAAAGACGAGGAAACAAACAGGCGAACTTAGCGAGCCTTCGCCTTGTCAGGCTCGTCGGACAAACCATTCTGAATTTTTTTCAAGATGACTTCAAGATCATCGGGTTCAGGTTTGAGATCGCGGGCATGGTTCCATTGAAAGACAGCCTCAATCTTGCGGCCCATACGCCAATAGGCATCCCCCAGATGATCATTGATGACCGGATCAGCGGCGCGCAATTCAACCGCCCGCTCCAGCAATTTGGTGGCCTCTTCATATTGGCCCAACCGATAATAGGCCCATCCCAAACTATCAACGATATAGCCGTCACGCGGACGTTGCTGCACCGCCTTGCGTAACATTCCAAAGGCCTCATCCAAATTCAGCCCCTGATCAACCCAGGAATAGCCCAGATAATTCAAAACCAGCGCCTGTTCCGGTTGTAATTTGAGTGCCTCTTTAAAATCAGCCTCAGCCTTGGGCCATTGCTTGATGCGCTCATAGGCAATGCCGCGGAAATAATACAAGGTCCACGGCACCGGCTCGCCCGACCGTGTTGCTGCGTCAAAAGCCCGTTCATAGGCTTGGGCGGCGCGCGTAAAATCCTTGCGCGAGCGATAAAGATTACCCAGCGAGCTCGCCGCCTCCACTTGATCCGGATGGCTGGCAATCAGACTTTCCAATTCCGCCACTGCGGTCTCAGGCTCACCCATTTGTTCGTGATTAAGGGCCGCCTGCAAGCGCGCCGTAAAAGCAAAGGCGGCATGGGGTGGCATCGTGTCATAAAGCTTGTTGGCGGCTTCCGGCAGCTTGCGGCGCTCGTAAATATCGGCCAACGACACCAACGCCAAATCATGTTCAGGATCAAGCGCCAAAGCGAGCCGCAAATAAATCAATGACGCGGTTTCATCGCCTTCGCGTCCGCCCGCCATCGCCAAACCAAATAAGGATTCCGCCGCACCCGTTTTAACCGAAGTCACCGAGCGCGGTGTTGCTGCGCCCTGCTTGACCGCATCAAGCGCCCGCATAATGAAGGGATTGCGACGGCTTTGCCGATCCAACCCATCAAACAACGCCAAAGCCTCTTCGCCACGTCCCGTCCGCGCTAAAAAACGCGACAACGCATCCAGAATCCGCAACGTGCTATGATCATTGGCATAGGCGGAACGATAGCGCTTTTCTGCTTCACTCTCCATGCCGCCGAGATCCGCAATCAAGCCGGCATGCAAATCACGAATGATCGCAAACGTCTCTTCGCCGCTCAGCCGATCCACTGTTTCAATCGCCTGCTTATATTGCCCCAAACCAGCCTGCGCCCAAGCATAAAGCAACGTCGCTGTGACATCGGCCTGACGACCGCGCCCACCGCGCTTTAACAGGCTCATCGCCTTGCCATAGGACTTGGTGCTCACCGCGCGCACGCCTAAGACCAATTGGGTCAAGCTGTTGGAAGGATCGCGTGCTAACATGCCCTCAGCCAAACGCGTCGCCTGCCCCATATCACCATCCGCCAAATAGGCGATAAAGGCGCGCTCGATAATGTCGGGATTGCGCGGATCAAGCTGCAGCAAACGCTGCGAATAATAGGCTGCTGCTGCCGTATCATGCATATTGACCGCTAACACACCCGCAAGATAAGCGCCGGCCAAAGATCCCTTATAGCTCTCTTTGGCTTGGGGAGCGGGGGCTTTCGCGGCCTGTGCTTGCGACAAGCCCATCAGCATCAACACGCCCATCACCCCAGCCAATTGGCGAAGGGATAAGCAGGCGCGCCGGAACCGGGCTAAGCCCTGACCAGACAAAAAGGCAAAGATCGTCACTGTTGTTTTGTTAACCCGCACAGCCAGCCATCATTTGGTTAGGGGATCAAAAAATCCCACGCTCGGTTTCATCAAATTTTTCTGCACCCTTGCCGTTCGAAAGAGGGAACACCAAGGCCATATTTGCCGCTCTTTTACATATTCGGATAATTCGGTCCCCCGCCACCTTCCGGAGTGACCCAATTGATATTTTGGGACGGATCTTTGATGTCGCAGGTTTTGCAATGAACACAATTTTGCGCGTTGATGACAAAGCGCGGATCCGTTTGCGTGCTCTCATCGGCATAGACCACTTCATAAACACCCGCCGGGCAATAAAGACGGGCCGGCTCGCCGTAAAGCGGCAGATTCTGCGCAATCGGAACCGTGGCGTCCTTCAATCGCAAATGCACCGGTTGATCCTCTTCGTGATTGGTCGAGGATAAAAACACCGAAGACAATTTATCAAAAGATACGACCCCATCGGGTTTCGGATAGTGGATCGGCTCGACCTCTGACAAAGGTTTAAGGCTCTTATAATCCGGCCCCCCATGCGACAAAGTGCCGAAAGGCGACCAGCCAAACAGAGTATTGAGCCACATATCCGCGCCACCCAAGGTTACACCCAACAAGGTGCCAAACCGAGACCAAAGCGGTTTCACATTGCGCACGGGTTCGAGATCACGACCGATCATCGAACTCCGCCAGCCTTCCTCATAATCCGAAAGAATGCCGTGGACCCGTCCCTGTTGCAAAGCCACCGTCACCGCTTCGGCGGCCAGACATCCTGACGCAATCGCATTATGCGAACCTTTGATGCGCGGGACATTCACAAACCCTGCCGCACAACCAAGCAGCAATCCGCCGGGGAAACATAATTTCGGCACCGATTGCCATCCGCCCTCCGTAATCGCCCGTGCCCCGTAAGAGATGCGTTTGCCCCCTTCAAAAATCGGGCGGATCGCCGGATGCGTTTTAAACCGTTGAAACTCATCAAACGGCGATAAAGTTGGATTTTTATAATTTAAATGGACGACAAATCCGACAGCAACCAAATTATCTTCAAGATGATAGAGGAACGACCCGCCC
>CAWUMW010000299.1:0-2878 GCA_963923415.1 uncultured Hyphomicrobiales bacterium
CCGAGCGGATTGGAAGGACAAGGCGTCAGGGTCGTGTCAATGACAAAGCTTGGCAGATCATCCGCCCGCGGCATGCAATAATCCATATAGCTTGCTGTCACCAATTGCCCATTGGCATCGTAATGCGCGCCTTCAAGCAGGGCTTGGCCAACCCCTTGCGCGATCCCACCATGCACCTGTCCTTCAACGATCATCGGATTGATGATGTTGCCGAAGTCATCCACGGCGGTCCAGCGTTCAATCGTTGTCACACCGGTTTCCGGGTCAATTTCCAATTCGCAGATATGCACACCGGATGGGAAGGTGAAATTGGTTGGGTCATAGAAGGCGCCTTCTTTCAGTCCCGGCTCCAATTCCTGTCCAGAGAATTTATGCGCGATATAGGCTTGCAGTGCCACTTCTCCAAAGGCCAAAGACTTATCCGTTCCCGCAACCGAGAAGCGGCCCTCTTTGAACTCAATATCACCCTCTGAGGCTTCCATCGCATAGGCTGCCACTTTTTTGGCTTTGGCAACGACCTTGTCGAGTGCCTTCGCAATAGCCGACATGCCAACGGCACCCGAACGCGATCCATAAGTGCCCATGCCGAACTGCACTTTGTCCGTATCGCCATGCACAATCGATACTTGATCAATCGAAATGCCCAAACGATCCGAGACAAGCTGCGCAAAGGTTGTTTCATGGCCCTGACCATGGCTGTGCGAGCCTGTCAGAACTTCGACTGTGCCGACTGGATTAACCCGCACCTCCGCCGACTCCCACAAACCAACGCCAGCGCCCAATGAGCCAACCGCCGCCGAAGGCGCAATGCCACAGGCTTCGATATAGGCCGAGAACCCAATGCCGCGCAGCAGGCCATTTTTTGCGCTGTCTTTTTTGCGTTTTGCAAAATTCTTGTAATCAGCCAGTTCAAGAGCCTTATCCAAGGACGCGGCATAATCGCCCGCATCATAGGCCATTATGACAGGCGTTTGATGAGGGAAAGAGGCGACAAAATTCCGACGCCGGAACGCTGCCGGATCTTGTCCAAGCTGACGGGCTGCAACCTCCATCATCCGTTCGATCACAAAGGTAGCTTCTGGACGCCCTGCCCCACGATAAGCATCAACCGGTGCAGTATTGGTATAGATACCTTCAACCTCAACATAGATAGCAGGGATATTATATTGACCCGACATAAGCGGCGCATAAAGATAGGTCGGAACGCAGCTAGAGAAGGTGGACAGATAAGCACCCAAATTGGCTTTGGTCTTCACCCGCAAGCCAAGAATTTTACCCTTCTCATCCACCGCCATTTCCGCATGTGTCACATGGTCGCGGCCATGCGCATCTGCCAAAAAGGCTTCGGTGCGATCGCCCGTCCATTTGACCGGACGGCCAACCTTTTTCGCGGCCCACACACAGACCGTTTCTTCTGCATAGATGAAAATCTTGGAGCCGAACCCGCCACCGACATCCGGCGCAATCACCCGCAATTTATGCTCAGGAGCAATGCCAATGAATGCAGAGAGAACCAAGCGCGCCACATGAGGATTCTGGCTGGTGGTGTAAAGCGTAAACGCCTCTTGCCCCGCATCATAATCCCCAATGGCCGCACGCGGCTCCATCGCATTGGGGATGAGACGGTTATTCACCAAATCAAGTTTGGTCACATGATGGGCTTTTGAAAAAGCCTGATCAACCGCAGCCTTGTCACCCAAATGCCAATCATAGACCTGATTATTGGGGGCCACATCATGGATCACCGGCGCACCGGGCTTGCCAGCCTGATCCATCGCCACCACTGGCTTGAGCACCTCATAATCAACATGGATTTTTTCAACCGCATCGCGGGCTTGGGCCAGTGTTTCGGCCACCACCACAGCAACATGATCGCCCACATAACGGACTTTGCCCAAAGCCAGAGCCGGATGGGCCCCCGCCTTCATCGGCGAACCGTCTTTGGAGTGGATCATCCAGCCGCAGATCAGACCCCCGACCTTGTCCGCTGCCAGATCGTCTCCGGTCAGCACCGCCAACACGCCAGCACTGGCGCGGGCTGCTGATGCATCAATGGATTTGATGGTCGCATGCGCATGGGGTGAGCGTAAAAAAGCGGCGTAGGTTTGGCCGGGACGATTGATATCATCCGTATATTGCCCTTTGCCTGTGATGAAGCGGAAGTCTTCTTTGCGCTTGACGGGCGCACCAATTCCAGTTGCTGACATCGTTTGCATCCTCCTGACTATGGCGCCGGTTCAGCCGATGCTCTTTAGGCCAAATTGATCGTTTACTCTTACGCGATCTCCAGATCCGCATTTTGGATCCAGCGCCTCATGCCCCCTCAATGGGGCCTGATGTGCCGGAACGCGGAAAACTGCAGCAAAGGCTTATTTGTGACCCGCCATGGCCTGAGCGCCTGCTGCCACCGATTTAACGATATTGTGATAGCCGGTGCAGCGGCAAATATTGCCCTCCAGCTCTTCGCGAATCGTATGCTCGTCAAGCTGGTTTCCCTTGCGATTGACCAGATCAACCGCCGTCATGATCATGCCGGGTGTGCAAAAGCCGCATTGCAAACCATGATGGTCGCGGAACGCTTCCTGCATCGGATGCAAACTGCCGTTATGGGCCAGCCCTTCAATGGTGGTCACATGTGACCCATCACACGATACAGCTAAGGTCGTGCAGCTTTTGACGGCCAATCCATCCACATGCACCACGCAGGCACCGCATTGGCTTGTATCACAGCCCACATGGGTTCCGGTCAGCAGTAAATTTTCCCGCAGAAACTGCACAAGCAAGGTGCGTGGATCGATTTTGGCTGACACAGCCTTCCCATTCACCGTCATGGAGACAGACACCATTTTATCACCTCCCAAAGTTCATTGTTCGCAAC
>CAWUMW010000300.1:0-2875 GCA_963923415.1 uncultured Hyphomicrobiales bacterium
AATGCAACGGAAGTGCGCGGAATGACCATCTACACCAATGACGAGAAAGCAACTGATGCCGAAGCGGCTTTATTGGCTGAAAATGAAAATAAAGCGGATATGATGGGGGGCGATGACGCTGAGTCCTTTAGGGAAGAAGTCACTGATATTCTTGAAGAATTGGCTCGGCGAGAAACCCGCATCCGCTCCGGCCTATTTGCCCGTACCCTCCTAGGGCGCATGGAAACAATGGGGCAATCCATCAATAAAAATCCAATCCGTTCAGCAGGGTTCCGGGTGTTGCGGGCGGCTCATATTCCCTCCGTTTTACTCGAATTGGGCTATTTGTCGTCTCAAGCAGATGTCAAATTCCTGACCGATCCGCAGGCCCGCGAGAAAATGGGTCAAGATATTGCGGATGCCATTTTCCGTTATTTCGCCTTAAATCCCGCCCCATAAACAGACAAATCGCCCCGGGAGACTTCGGCACGGGCAGGGGCATGCCCTCTTTTTTCCACAAAGAGGCGCAATAAGCTTGCCAGATCAATAAAACCAAGCGAGAAGCGCAGGACAAAGGATCTGCTCAAGCGGGCCCACTGTGCTGCATAGGCTTTTGAATTCGGGACGTTCTTTCGATCATGATGCGCCATTTCCTTAGGCTTTTTGGATGGATGTTCTCTCTCGCCTGTATTTTGGGGGCGATTGCGGCCACAGTGTTAGGCGTCGTGATTTGGCGCTTTTCAGAACAACTGCCCGATTATTCGCAACTTGCGACCTATCAACCCGCCGTCACAACCCGTATTCATGCAGGCGATGGCAGCTTATTGGCCGAATATTCGCGCGAGCGACGCCTGTTCCTGCCCAATGAAGCAATTCCTGAACGTGTTAAACAGGCATTTATCGCGGCCGAGGATAAAAATTTCTACAAACATCCCGGCGTTGATATCGAAGGGGTGGCGCGCGCCGCCGTTTATTTTTTTAAACGCGAGAGTGGCAAACGTCCGCAAGGGGCATCGACCATTACGCAGCAAGTTGCCAAAAACTTTCTGCTAAGCAGCGAAACGAGCTTCTCACGTAAAATTAAAGAAATGCTGGTCGCATTGCGGATTGAAGAGGCCTATAGCAAAGAACGCATCCTCGAACTTTATCTCAATGAAATCTATTTAGGATTGAGCAATTACGGTGTTGCGGCAGCCGCGCTCAATTATTTCGGAAAAGGCGTCAATGAGCTCACTTTACCGGAAGTGGCGTATTTGGCAGCGCTTCCCAAAGGGCCCAACAATTACCATCCCTATCGCGCCCATGATGCGGCCATTGATCGACGCAATTATGTGATCGATCGCATGGTTGAAAATGGCTTTGTTAGCCGCGATGAAGGGGACCGCGCTAAAAAAGCGCCGCTTGGTGTTCAATTGCGCCAAGTCACTCCGAACACCATTGCGGCTGGATTTTTTGCCGAAGAGGTCCGGCGTGAACTTGCAGACAAATTTGGTGAAAAGGGCCTTTATGAAGGCGGCCTTTCAGTCCGCGCTACCCTTGATCCTGCGATGCAAGTGAAAGCGCGTCGCGCCTTGGTGGACGGATTGGTGCGCTATGATGAAGCCCATGGCTTCCACGGTGTGGTGCAGCAGCTTGATCTTGCAAGCGGTGACTGGGGACAGCTGGTTGGCGAGGTACCTGTGCTGGGTGACGTTCAGCCGTGGCGCTTGGCGGTTGTATTAGATTTTCAAGGCGAGGCAGCACGCATTGGTCTCCAACCAAAACGCGAAGCCTCTGGTCGGATTGGTCAAGAACGGTTGATGGGCACCATCACGGCCGATGGAAGCAAATGGACCAAAAAATCCCCTAAACAATTATTGCAAAAAGGCGATGTGATCTATGTTTCACCGCTCAGTGGTGATCTATTTCGCTTGCAACAAATTCCTGACATCTCGGGCGCAATGGTGGCCTTAGACCCGCATACGGGCCGTGTCTTGGCCATGGTCGGCGGCTTCTCTTTTGACAAGTCGAAATTTAATCGCGCCACGCAAGCCATGCGCCAGCCAGGCTCTTCTTTTAAACCCTTTGTGTATGCAACCGCCATTGATAATGGATATACGCCTGCATCTGTGGTGTTAGATGCCCCGATTGAATTGGTGCAAGAAGGCCAAGAGGTTTGGAAGCCAAAAAATTACGATCATAAATCAACTGGCACGCACACATTGCGCTATGGAATTGAACATTCAAAAAATCAAATGACTGTTCGCTTGGCGCAAGAAGTCGGCATGCCCATGGTTTCTGACTATGCGCGCCGATTTGGTGTTTATGACGACATGCCCCCTTATTTGGCCATGTCATTGGGGGCAGGTGAAACAACGGTGCTGCGGATTACCGCAGGCTATGCGATGTTTGTCAATGGCGGCAAAAAAATCAAAGCAACATTGATTGATCGCATTCAAGATCGTTACGGCAAAACCATCTATCGGCACGATGGCCGGGTTTGCTCAGATTGCAATGCGGAACAGTGGCGCGGACAGGCAGAACCCACTTTGGTGGATAATCGGGATCAAATTATTGATGCACTCACAGCCTATCAAATGACATCGATTTTGGAAGGCGTTGTGATCCGAGGTACCGGGGCTGCCATCAAAGAAGTCGGCAAGCCGCTTGCGGGTAAAACCGGCACAACCAATGATGCCAAAGATGTGTGGTTTGTCGGCTTTTCAGCCGATTTGGCGGTTGGTGTCTATTTGGGTTACGACCGTCCCCGTTCCTTGGGGGGAGCGGTGACAGCAGCCCAATTTGCTGCACCCGTGTTTCGTGATTTTATGAAAATGGCTTTAGCGGATCGACCGGCAACGCCATTCCGAGTTCCGGCCGGCATTAAACTCGTTAAAATTGATCCTGCAACCGGCAA
>CAWUMW010000301.1:0-2840 GCA_963923415.1 uncultured Hyphomicrobiales bacterium
AGGCACCGCCATTGTCTTGTTGACGATTGCCATCATCTTTATGCGCAATCAGATCAAACCGATTGAACGTCTCGCAGAAGCGGCGGAAAGTTTCGGCATGGGGCGCGATGTTGACTTCCGACCACGCGGCGCCCGCGAAGTGCGGCGCGCCGGCTTTGCCTTTCTTGAAATGAAACGCCGCATCGAGCGCGCCATGCAGCAACGCACCACAATGTTAAGCGGTGTCAGCCATGACTTGCGCACGATTATTACCCGGTTTCGACTCTCCCTCGCCATCATGGAAGAAACCCCCGAAATCGAAGATCTGCGGCGCGATATTGATGAGATGAGCCGCATGCTCGAAGGCTATCTCGCCTTTGCGCGTGGCGACGATCCAACCGCCGTTGCTGTTGAAACAGATATGAATCAGTTTTTAGAATCGTTGCGCCTTGATTTTGAACGCAGCGGCCATGCGATCCGCATCAGCTATACGGGCGATCCACATGTCATGATCCGCAGCGATGACTTCAAACGCTGTCTGACCAATTTATTGACCAATGCCGCACGCTTTAGCACCAGTTTGGCGGTGACAGGCGAGCGCGACCACCGCTGGTTAACCCTTCACATTGATGATGACGGTCCGGGCATTCCTGCAGATCAACGCGAGGATGTGTTTCGCCCATTTTTCAGACTGGATGAAGCCCGCACGATGGATGAAGGCGGCTCCGGTCTCGGCCTGCCCATTGCGCGCGATATTGCCCGCGCCCATGGCGGGGATTTGACCTTGTCAGAAAGCCCCTTGGGTGGTTTGCGCGCGAGTGTTAAAATCCCGGTCTGATCCCCTCGCCCCACTGAGGCGAAGCCTCTTGCGAAGCCTCTTGCCAAGCCCCCCAACAAAGCCCCCTAAAAGAGACGTCCTCCCAGCGGCACATCCTGATCGGGTTCGATCAACACCACATCCCCTTGGGCATCCGGCACGCCCAAAGTCAGCACCTCCGACACAAAAGGGCCGATGCGGCGCGGCGGAAAATTCACCACCGCTAAAACCTGCCGCCCGATTAAAGAGTCTTTGGAATAATGGGCCACCAACTGCGCTGAAGACTGCCGCTGCCCCAAAGGCCCGAAATCGAGTGTCAGTTTCCATGCCGGTTTGCGCGCTTCAGGAAAATCCGCCACCGCAACGATCCGCCCAACCCGAATATCGAGTTGATCAAAAACATCGATCGATACTTGAGATTTTAAATCCCCATCGCCCGATTGCGTCGTCATGTGCTCTGCCACTCTCAATCTCTGTTCGTCTATCCCGCAGCGGAAGCAGGATCAGCATCACGCATCGCCCGACGGCGCGCCCGCGCGCCTTCGCCCACGCGGCGGCAAGCGGCCCGCAATGGCGCTGTCGCCCGCATTACCCCTTCCACGCGCCCGATCACACGACCCGCTTGGTCTAATTCACGATCAAGCCGCGCCATTGTCCGCGCGAGATCCTGATCCTCATCCTGCAACCAAACATCCATCACGCGCGCAAATAACACGACAGCCCCTTGCACCCGCAAATGACCCAGTGGACCAGACGTGCCAATCCCCGCCGCCTCCAACATATAGCGCATCGAATTGCTGGCCGGACCATGAAGCGCCAAAGCAAAGACCGGATCGCGTTTAACCGCTGCCATCACCGCCCGCAGACCGTCTTTGTAAGGCGCTAAGGCATCAAACCGGCGCATCAGCACATCAAATAAGCGCTCGCGCGCGGGCTCATCATCCAAATCAGCCTGCGTTCCTTGTAAAACCACCAGATCGGTGCGACGCATCATCGCCCCCAGGACCGCCCCTTTGGAGGGGAAGAGAGAACGCAAGACAGCCAAAGACACCTGCGCAGCCTCGGCAATATCGTGAAGTCCAAACGAAGACCAACCCTGTTTGGCTGCCAGCGCCAAGGTCGCATCAATCACCCGATCGCGGGGATCACCCGTTGTCGATCCACTCTCTGACTGTTTTTCCATCGCACCCTCCGAAGACAAGGGGCGCATCGCCCCTGTTGAAGACGCAATATAATCACGCGCTGGTATAAAAACCAGTCGGGCGCCCTGCTCAAAAAGCCAGCTCTGCCACTGACCGGGCTTTAGCCCGAGAAGCCTTTAACCCGAGCGGCCTTTAGCCAGAAAGAGCTTCGGCCCGCAACCGCGCCGCCCGCACGGCCCGCGCCAGCAAAGGCGCAAGCCCATCAGAGGCCATCAAGACCTCAAGGGCTGCTGCGGTCGTCCCGCCCGGCGATGTGACATTCTGCCGCAGCGTTGCCGGAGCCAAATCGGATTGGCGCAACAATTCGCCCGCCCCTTCAATGGTGGTGCGCGCCAAATTGGCCGCAATGGCAGGCGGCAAACCCTCTTGCTCAGCCGCAGCTGCCAAACATTCAACCAATAAAAATACATAAGCAGGGCCTGAGCCCGACACCGCGGTCACACTGTCAATCAGCGCTTCCTCGGCAACCCATTCCACAGCGCCCACCGCTTCCAACAAGCGTTGCGCCATCGCCTTTTGGGCTTGGCTAACGGAAGGGGCGGCATAACAGCCCGTCATGCCGCGCAAAACAGAGGCTGGCAAATTAGGCATCGCGCGCACAATGGCTTGGGTTTGTGGTAAGCGGGCCATCAGATTGCCCACAGTTTTACCAGCCAGCACCGATACGACCAGACTGTCCGCCCCCACCCATGGGGCAAAACTCTCAGCCGCCTCATCAAGCATTTGCGGCTTGATCGCCAAAACCACCACGTCAGCTGGTTTTGGTTTGGCAGAATTTACGCCTGCGTTTGCATCCCCACCCTGCAGCACAAATCCCACCTGTGCGGCCATCTGCTGCAAAG
>CAWUMW010000302.1:0-2831 GCA_963923415.1 uncultured Hyphomicrobiales bacterium
TGCGTTACCACATCATTCGCGGTGTTCTTGATACGCAAGGTGTCAAAAACCGCAAACAACGCCGTTCAAAATACGGTGCGAAGCGTCCTAAATAAGACTGGTCGAAATCACCTGATCCGGTTCGGCTTTGTCGTCCGGCCTGTAACAGAAGAGAGTGCGCGATGTCCCGTCGTCACAGTGCTGAAAAACGTGAGATTATCCCCGATCCTAAATTCGGTGATTTGGTTGTCACGAAGTTCATGAACTCCGTCATGCGCGACGGTAAAAAGTCGGTTGCGGAAACCATTGTTTATGGTGCTTTTGAAACTATCGAAGGAAAGCTGAAAAGCGATCCTTTGGCTGTTTTTAAGCAAGCGCTTGAAAATGTCGCACCTGCGATTGAAGTGCGCTCCCGCCGCGTGGGTGGTGCGACCTATCAGGTGCCAGTTGAAGTGCGCTCAGAACGCCGTCAAGCATTGGCAATCCGTTGGATTATCGCTGCTGCCCGTGGCCGCAACGACAAGACAATGGTTGATCGTCTGTCTGCTGAATTGATTGACGCCTCAAATAACCGTGGCAATGCGGTGAAGAAGCGTGAAGACACCCATCGGATGGCAGAAGCCAACCGCGCTTTCTCGCATTACCGCTGGTAATCCCTTTATCGATTGAGGATCGTTTCAATGGCCCGCACGCATGCAATCGAGGACTATCGTAATTTCGGCATCATGGCTCACATCGATGCAGGAAAAACGACAACCACTGAACGAATCCTTTTCTACAGTGGTAAGTCCCACAAGATCGGGGAAGTGCATGAAGGTGCTGCCACCATGGATTGGATGGAGCAGGAGCAGGAGCGTGGCATCACGATTACTTCTGCTGCGACCACCACGTTCTGGAACGGCAAGCGCCTGAACATCATTGACACGCCCGGCCACGTAGATTTCACCATTGAAGTTGAACGCTCCTTGCGCGTGCTCGATGGAGCGGTTTGCGTTCTCGATGGCAACCAGGGCGTTGAGCCGCAAACCGAGACCGTGTGGCGTCAGGCTGACAAGTACAACGTTCCGCGTATTGTGTTCGTCAATAAGATGGACAAGACCGGCGCTGACTTTTTCAATTGTGTTGCTGAAATCATTGATCGCGTGGCTGGCAAGCCTGTGTGCATTCAGCTGCCAATTGGTGCAGAAAATCTGTTCAAGGGCATCATCGATCTCGTTCGCATGAAAGCCGTTGTGTGGGATAACGAAAATCTCGGAGCAAGCTTCCGTGATGAAGAAATTCCGGCTGATTTGCTCGAACAGGCCAAAGAATATCGTTTGAAGCTGATCGAAGCTGCTGTTGAACTCGATGATGATGCTATGGCTGATTATCTCGATGGCAAAGAGCCTTCGGAAGAGGTTCTGAAGCGTTTGATCCGTAAGGCCGTTGTGACACGCGCTTTCAATCCTGTGTTATGCGGTTCAGCGTTCAAGAACAAAGGTGTGCAACCTTTGCTGGACGCAGTGGTTGATTACCTGCCATCACCTCTTGATCGTGAAGCGATTAAGGGCATTGATTTCAAAACCGAAGAAGAAACGGTTCGTTTGCCGAAAGACGAAGAGCCATTCTCCATGCTTGCTTTCAAAATCATGGATGACCCCTTCGTCGGAACCATTACGTTCTGCCGCATTTATTCTGGCCATATTGAAACCGGCACCACTGTGCTCAATTCAACCAAGGACAAGAAAGAACGTATCGGTCGCATGTTGTTGATGCATGCCAATAACCGTGAAGACATCAAGGAAGCCTATGCCGGTGACATCGTTGCTTTGGCTGGTCTGAAAGAAGTGCGGACCGGTGACACGCTGTGCGATATGGGCAAGCCGGTTATTCTTGAGCGGATGGAATTTCCCGAGCCGGTCATCGAAATTGCGATTGAGCCGAAATCCAAAGCTGACCAAGAAAAGCTTGGTTTAGCTCTTTCCAAACTGGCTGCGGAAGATCCGTCGTTCCGTGTATCGACCGACCAAGAATCGGGTCAAACCATTCTCAAGGGAATGGGCGAACTGCATCTCGACATTAAAGTTGATATTTTGCGCCGCACCTACAAAGTCGATGCCAATATCGGCGCTCCGCAAGTGGCCTATCGCGAAACCATTACCCGCAAGACAGAAAAAGATTACACCCATAAAAAGCAGTCTGGTGGTTCAGGCCAGTTTGCGCGGGTGAAATTTACTGTCATGCCGAACGAGGTTGGTAAGGGATTTGAGTTCGAATCCAAAATCGTCGGTGGTGCGGTTCCTAAAGAATATATCCCCGGCGTTGAAAAGGGGCTTGAAAGCGTCATGAATTCAGGTCCGCTGGCAGGGTTCCCTGTGGTGGATGTGAAGGTCGAATTGATCGACGGCGCTTACCACGATGTGGATTCGTCGGCTCTGGCGTTCGAAATCGCCGCACGTGCTGGTTTGCGTGAAGCGCTACGGGAAGCAGGCGCTGTGTTGCTCGAGCCGATCATGAAGGTCGAAGTTGTGACCCCTGAAGATTATACGGGTTCGGTCATCGGCGACCTCACCGGTCGTCGTGGACAGGTCCAAGGTCAAGACATGCGTGGCAATGCGATTGTCATCAATGCGATGGTCCCGCTCGCTAATATGTTTGGTTATGTCAATGTTCTGCGTTCGATGTCTCAAGGTCGTGCGACATATACCATGCAGTTTGATCACTATGAACAAGTGCCTTCAGCAATCGCTGCTGAGGTACAAGCGAAATACTCCTAATAGTTTTTTCATCTCCAGCCTTCCGCAAAAGGAATTAGATTATGGCCAAGGAAAAGTTTGAGCGGAATAAGCCGCATTGCAACATTGGAACGATTG
>CAWUMW010000303.1:0-2799 GCA_963923415.1 uncultured Hyphomicrobiales bacterium
CTCCTCGGCTTGCGCGACGTCCAATCATTGCGTCGGCAATGCCTATGAAATGATCCAATATGGCAAGCAAGATGTGATGTTTGCTGGCGGCTGCGAAGAACTCGACTGGACCATGTCGGTCTTGTTTGATGCCATGGGCGCTATGTCGAGTAAATATAATGACACACCGGCCAAAGCCTCACGCGCTTATGATGTGAATCGCGATGGCTTTGTGATTGCCGGTGGTGCAGGTGTGCTGGTGCTTGAAGAGCTCAACCATGCCAAAGCGCGCGGCGCGAAAATTTATGGCGAATTGGTTGGCTATGGCGCAACCTCTGATGGCTATGACATGGTGGCCCCTTCTGGTGAAGGAGCCATCCGTTGCATGCGCCAAGCCCTCGCAACCACCAAAGTCAAAATCGATTACATCAATCCGCATGCGACCTCGACCCCTGTTGGCGACATCAAGGAAATCGAGGCGATCCGCGAAGTCTTTGGTGCGGGCGACAAATGTCCACCGATTGCCGCCACCAAATCACTCACCGGTCATTCGCTGGGAGCGACAGGCGTGCAAGAAGCGATTTATTCCTTGTTGATGATGAATCATGGCTTCATTTGCGAAAGCGCCAATATCGAAGAGATGGACCCGGCTTTCGCTGATATGCCGATTGTGCGCAAGCGGATCGATAATGCCAAAATCGGCGCTGTGCTCTCAAACTCATTCGGGTTTGGTGGCACCAATGCAACCCTTGTGATCAAGCATCTCGACGCCTGACACATTTCCCTTTTCGCCCGGATATCGAGGCACAACAGGAGACGCAATCATGTCTTCACTGATGCGCGGCAAGCGCGGACTCGTGATGGGTGTCGCTAACAATCATTCCATCGCTTGGGGCATTGCCAAAGCCCTGGCTGACCAAGGTGCCGAGCTGGCCTTTACCTATCAAGGGGAGAGCTTGCAAAAACGCGTAGCACCTTTGGCTGAGAGCGTGGGATCGCATAGCGTACTGCCCTGTGATGTGGAAGACATTGCCTCCGTTGATTCCGTTTTTGAAACCTTGCGCCAACAGTGGGGATCCATTGATTTTCTGGTGCATGCCATCGCCTTTTCCGACAAGAATGAATTGAAGGGGCGCTATGCGGATACGAGCCGCGAGAATTTCAACAAGACCATGTTGATTTCCTGTTTCTCCTTCACGGAAATTGCCAAGCGGGCCGCTGCTTTGATGAAGGACGGTGGCAGCATGATTACCCTCACTTATGCAGGCTCGGTGCGGGTCATGCCCAATTACAATGTGATGGGCGTGGCGAAAGCAGCGCTTGAAGCCTCCGTGCGTTATCTGGCCAATGATTACGGCCCGCAAGGAATCCGCGTGAATGCCATCTCAGCGGGTCCGGTGCGCACTTTGGCCGGTGCAGGCATTGCCGATGCGCGGCTGATGTTTAATTATCAAAAGCGCCATGCGCCGCTACGCCGTACCGTCTCCATTGAAGAAGTGGGTGGCTCAGCGCTTTATTTATTATCGGATCTGTCAAATGGTGTGACCGGCGAAATCCATTATGTGGACTCGGGCTACAACATTATTTCCATGCCCAGTCCCGAAGCGTTGAAAACGGTGGATGCCGCCGAGACTGCTGCTGAAAACAGGACAACCGACGAGGCGGCAGAATAACGCGCCTTGTGACCAAAAAGCCGGAACACACCCCCCTCATGAATGGCATCATCCCTTCGCAAACCCTCAGCAATCTGTTGGCCACGGGCCGCATTAAAAGCGGGGCGCCGATCGGCGAAAAGCAAATCCAACCTGCCAGTATGGATGTGCGGCTGGGCCATCGGGTCTGGCGGGTGCGCGCAAGCTTTCTGCCTGGTCCCAACCGCCGTGTCGAAGACCGGCTGGCTGATGTAGCGCTGCATGAAATCGATCTGACGCATGGCGCGGTTTTGGAAACCGGCGCCGTCTATATTGCCGAATTACTCGAGTCGCTTGATCTCGGCACGGACTATCTCGCCAGCGCCAATCCGAAAAGTTCAACCGGTCGGCTTGATGTGTTCACGCGCGTGATTACCGACCGCGCCACATTGTTTGATCAAATTCCTCCCGGCTATCAAGGCCCACTCTTTTTGGAAATTTCACCGCGCACATTTCCGGTTCTGGTGCGCACGGGAACGGCCTTGGCGCAAATTCGTTTGCGCACTGGTGACGCCCGCTTAAGCGATGAGGAAACCGCGACCTTGCAACAGCAAGAAACGCTGGTTGCCGGGCCCGCTGTGAGTATTCAATCCGGCATTTCAGTGGGGGTTGATTTGACCGGATTTGGTGCCGACAAATTGGTTGGCTATCGCGCCAAACGTCATACCGGACTGGTTGATATGGACCGGATCGGCCATTATGCCGTGCAGGATTTTTGGGAGCCGATCCCTGCCCGCAAGGACCGCGAGCTGATCTTGGATCCGGGGCAGTTTTATATTCTCGCCTCTAAAGAAGCGGTCTGTGTGCCACCCGATTATGCAGCGGAAATGACGCCTTTTGATCCGTTGGTCGGCGAGTTCCGGGTCCATTATGCAGGGTTCTTTGATCCGGGCTTTGGTCATGCCTCAGCGGGTGCGCGCAATACGCGGGCCGTGCTGGAAGTGCGCTCGCGCGATGTGCCCTTCATTTTGGAAGATGGGCAGATTGTTGGTCGCTTGGTCTATGAGCGGATGGCCGAACGGCCCGCATCGCTTTACGGGGTCGCCCAAGGCTCCAATTATCAAGGACAGGGTTTGAAGCTCTCCAAACATTTCCAGCCTGTGACGGCGTAAACACGCCAGACTTTTTT
>CAWUMW010000304.1:0-2797 GCA_963923415.1 uncultured Hyphomicrobiales bacterium
GACGGGTTGGGCGCAATGATCCTTGCCCGTGGGGCTCTGGCAAGAAATTCAAGCATTGTCATGGGGCCTTGGTCTAATCCGTCTTTTTGAACAGGATTGGATTTTGATCAAGGTGTTGACCGTAAGGCTCGGTGCCTCACGCACTGCCGTGTGATTGAGAATGCGTGAGAGATCAGTGCTTTTAAGCAGGTTGAGGTAAGGCTCGGCCTAGGTCCTTGCGTTAGGTTTTTATTGCGTCCAGCGATTAAACAATTTGTAGGTGTCGATCACCCCGCCTGTTGCATAAGACAGCAAGACAATAATTTTACCGCTCTCAAGATCCATCCCGATCAATTGGCCGCCATAGCCATTAAACCATGCCGTCTTGGCCGAGATATATTTGTTGTCGGTCCAGAACTGATAGCCATATTTTAAAAAAGACGGACCATGGGACGAGTGATTGGCTATTTGTCCCCGCGTGGCGTCTTTTAAATAATTGCCATAACATGAATTCGTTTTGGCATTGTCTCTGACAAAGATCGCTAAGCGGGCCCAGTCACGCGCTGTGGCCCCAAATCCGCTTTGCGCGAGACCATCTTGATTTTTGTCAATGACGATTTCTGCATTTTTCTCGGCGCCAATTTTTGTCCAAAGATGATCAGAGATAATTTTTTGATATTTTTCTTTCTTGATTTCCGACAACACAAACGACAAGGCAACGGTATCAAGGCCCTTATAAGAAAAACTGCCTTTGGGGGCTGGATTTTTTTGATTGCGACCAAACTCGATCAGGGCCTCTTTGAGGCTTCTTTTATGTGTGACCATCAGATCGTGATTAAACCGCTCTTCGGGTTGGCCTGCTTGCACTGCAACCGATCCGCTGCTCGCCATCATCAATAAATCTCGGATCGTGGCATCACCATAGGCGGTCGCTTGGAGTGATTTGGAATAGGTTTCCGCGCGATCCGTTAAAGCGTGGATCGATCCCTCGCACAAAAATTGGCCGATCAAGATTGAGGCAATGCTTTTGCTCATGGAATGGCCAACGAGAAGCGCGTCTTTTTGCGCGCCTTTCGCATAAGATTCAAAAACCAATCGGTTGTTTTCATCAATCAGCAACAGTGCCAAAACGGGTTTGTTTTGGATAAGCGCTTCGGCGTCTTTGAGAAGGGGGAAGGATTGCGCTTCGTTAGGCGGAAGGGATTTCAAAGCCTTAATAGGAGCCGATCCTTTTGCCACAATGGCCGTTTGGAACGGCGGCAAGCGCCATTTTGTGTGATAATGCTCTGGTCCAAATTCAGCCAAAGCAGGACTGAGTGAGAAGAACAGGCCAAGGATGAAGACACTCACGGTCATCGGATGCATTGTCGACTTGCCCCCTTAGTTTTTGAATAGACGTAAGAGTGCGCGGTTACCCCAGCCCGGAGGCGGGTTTTGCTCCCAATTGGGGATCGTGGGCAAGAGCGCAGTGATCAAGCTTTGTGCCTCTTCTTTATTGCCCAATTGCGCGGTAATGGCGGCATAGCGGATGACATGGGAGGCTGTGTTCGGATCAAGCTCGCGCGCCCGTTTCACCAATAATTGCGCCTCTTTCAAATCGCCCGCCCGCATCGCGGCATAAGCGGCATTGGAATAGGCCCAGGCATGGATGGGATCAACACGAATCGCCTTGATGAATTCGCCATAAGCGTGGCGATAACCTTGAGCTTGTGTGGGATTTTTGTCAGCTTGGATGAGTGCGATTTCACCCATTTGATTGAAACATGGCGCATAGGGAATTTTTTGCGAACAGGCTTTTTTGAACGCTTCCAACGCATCGTCAAATTTCTCTTGAGCACGCAAGGTGCGCCCCTTTTCGTGATAGCCGTTGGGCGTGGTCTGATCAGACTGGATAGCCCGCTCGGCATAATCAAGGCTTGCATCAAAATTTTTACGATCACGCTCCAACACCGCCATGCTGACAAGTGCTAGGGTAAAGTTTGGATCAATGGATAATGCCTCCAGCAAATCCAATTCCCGCTGCCGGATCGGAGATAAAGTGGAGCGCAGCCACAGGGCATATTTGCGATCGGTTGGATCATCCGAAATGATCAAGGCGCGTAGCGCGTGGCGCGCGTCATCCGCTCGCCCTTGTTTGACGGCGGCCAAGGCAGCACGAAAGGGTTCAAAATGCGAATAGATGTCAAAGGCAATTAATCGAACGATGATGTCGTTGTTTTGATCGATGTCGTCTTTTGTAACGGTCCGACTTGAAATGACGGAGTTATTCATTCGTATCCGGGCTTGTAATTGGCCACTGTCTTTGTCGCCCCATTGCGTGATTTCGCCCATAATTTTTTTGGGCTTTTTATCAAAAATTTCAGCCAATACATGCTCAATGGTTTTAAGAGAAATCCCGCCAAAGGTTGCATCAATTTGGGCGTCGGGTTTGTTGCTCATGGCACCGAAAATGGCATTTTCTGCACGGTCAACCTGCGCATCTTTTCGCAGCACTTGGATCTCGTCCAAAATACGCTGCACAATAATTTCAGTCTTTAGCCCGCGCTCTTCCAAGATCGGGGGGATTGAGATTTGCTCAATCACCACAGCTTGCGGATAGAGAACCGATTTTACGATGAAACTAGAACTGCCAATTGCAAACAGCGAGATGATGACCGTCGTAATCGTTTTGGCGAGGTTCTGTATCTTGTTGAGAAAATCGTCCATACTGTGTCAGTCCCGTCCCGGTTTTTTTGTCAGTGTCCGCGATACGGCAAGATTCATGGCCGTATCAGCCGCTCGCCTGTCTCACTATAAAGACGGATTTTTGGTCGGGGTT
>CAWUMW010000305.1:0-2730 GCA_963923415.1 uncultured Hyphomicrobiales bacterium
CAAATGGCCATGCGTATGGTGGCGGGGGCTGGCGATGAGGTTTTGATTCCGACCCCGGCTTGGCCCAATTTTTATGGTGCGTCTGTTGTTTCGGGGGCCCGTCCCGTTGATGTGCCGATGAGTCTGATCCCGCGTGGCAATGACCATATCTGGGCGCTGGATTTTGATCGGATGAAAGCAGCGGTTACTGCGCAAACGAAGGCCATCATTATCAATTCACCTGCCAATCCGACTGGCTGGACCGCCACACGCGCTGAATTGCAACAGGTTTTGGATTTGGCGCGGCAGAAGGGATTGTGGATCATTGCCGATGAGATTTATGGCCGCTTTGTCTATGACGGGTCAGACCGTGCGCCTTCATTCCATGACATTATGGATGACAAAGATCAGATCATGTTTGTGCAGACTCTTTCCAAAAATTGGGCGATGACCGGCTGGCGGATTGGCTGGTTGGAATGTCCAAGCTGGATGGGCGAAACAGTAGAAAATTTAGTGCAATATTCCTCTTCAGGGGTTGCCGCTTTCATGCAACGTGCAGCGATTGCTGCATTGGAGCAGGGCGAACCCTTTGTGTCCCATCAATTACAGCGGGCCCGGACAGGGCGCGAGATTGTCATGCGGGGATTACGGCAATTGGAACAGGTACATTTTGGGGCTGTTGATGGTGCCTTTTATCTGTTTTTCCGCGTCGATGGGATAACCGATACCCGTCAGCTGGCGCTTGATCTGGTTGATAGCGCCAATGTCGGTCTTGCACCGGGCACGGCTTTCGGGACAGGGGCGCAGGATTACATGCGGATGTGTTTTGCGCGCAAAGCTGAGGATTTAGAAGAGGCGACGCAGCGTATTGTGAAGGCCTTGCGCAGTTTAGGGTCGTAATCGAAAGGTGCTTTTTCAATAGCTAAAACGCGGATTTGCCGATAGACTGGCTCTGCAGGTCGAGCTTGCCTGCACCGATAGCGTTCTATGTGTTTGGCGTAAGAGAGTGGATAAGGGCATGGACACGTCTTCAAAAGATCCGCGCCAGACAGACAGTGACACCCAGTCTGCCCAACCAGACCAATCCATTGTCACGGGGGTTGAGAGTCTCAGCCTGCGCGAGCATGACATTTTGAACGCGATTATTGCCGGGGAAACCAGCAAAGAGACGGCCCGCCGGTTCAATCTCAGTCCACGCACTGTTGAGGTGCATCGAGCCCATATTCTTAAAAAACTGGGCGCGCGCAACACAGCTGATCTGTTACGACGGGTCTTGCTGGATCAAAAAAAATCATGAATAAAACCTGTCCGATTCCTGCCATGGGGGAAGAGCCCGAGGCAGAAGGAGGAGGATGTTTTGAGGTCGGCGTTGATCTTAAAACATAATCGGATTGGTACGGGTTGATGACGGATCAGGGTGTTTCTTCTCCGACAGTACTAAAAATTGCTGCGCAGCAATTTTCCGCTTTTTTCTGGTGCATAGGGGCGGGTGCGCTGGCGGCTTTCTTGAATGTGCCGGCTGGTTGGCTGTGTGGCTCGCTGGGCATGTCGGCCTTTTTATCGCTGACCGGACGATCTGCCTTGATGCTTCCCCCCTTGCGGGATTTCGCCATGGTTTTGTCGGGCCTATCGATTGGCTTGAGCGTAACCCCGGAAACCGTTGCTCGTTTTGCAACCATTCCGCTCAGTCTCACCATCATGATGGTGGCGGTGGTCATGATCACCACATCCTCAGCCTTTATTTTGGTCCGTTTCTATGGTTGGCCGCGGTTGGATGCCTGTTTGGCCTCAGCACCGGGCGCTTTATCGACAATTTTGATCATTGCCAATGATAAACAGGCCGATTTGACCAAAATCGTCATCATTCAACTGTTTCGCTTGTTTATGCTGATGGCGGTTTTGCCGTCCGTGGTCACCGCAGGCTATGGCCATCATGCTGCGCAGCATTTGGCCCATCCGCTTTGGTTGTCTGCCGATGGATTGGCACTGGTCTGTGCGTCCGGCTTGGTCTTGGCGGTGGTGTTTGATCGACTTCAATTTCCAGCCCCGATCTTGTTGGGATCTATGTTTGCGGCAGGTTGGATGAATGGATCGGGCTTGGTGGCCGGACAAATGCCCACACTGTTATCCAGTTTAAGTTTTGCGATGGTTGGATGGTTTATTGGTGAGCGGTTTCGGGGCGTGCGTGCGCGTGATTTACGGACTTTGATCGGGCCGATCTGTATGTCTTTTTTGTCAACGATCCTTGTGGCGTTGTTTTTTTCGGAATTGGTGGTGCTTTTGCTGAATTTTCCGCAGGCTGAAGCGCTGGTGGCCTTTGCGCCGGGTGGGGTGGAGGCGATGTCGATCCTCGCTCTAGCCCTCGGACTGGATTCGGTTTTTGTTGCATCGCACCATATTGTGCGATTTGTCTTTATCGGCTTAGCCTTGCCGATGATCATCCGTTTCAAGCCGCATTGGCTTGAAGGGGCGGAATCAAATAAAATGTGATGCAAAAACTAATTGCGCGCCGGGACCAATTCCCAGCCTTTGCTGCGCAAACAGGCATTGAAAGATTGCTGGCGCGTGCTCGCATTGGCGTCTGCAACCCCATAGCTTGGGGGTACATAATGACCCGGGACATAATCGCAGGCCGTGCCGTAATAGGTGCGGTAACAATTTCTATAGCCGCTGGTGTAGTAGCCACCTGATGTTTGCACCACCACATTTTGCGTCGGATAGAGTTGGGCGACTTTTTGTTCGCATCCGATG
>CAWUMW010000306.1:0-2726 GCA_963923415.1 uncultured Hyphomicrobiales bacterium
AAGCCTCGATCATAGGCCCGCTGCCTTGCTTGCACTGTCTTGCTTGCGCTGTCTTTCTTATTCCACCGCAGCTCACGCGTCAGGGACAACAGCGGTGGCCTCAATTTCAACCAATGCTTTTTGTTCAACCAGTCGCACCACCTGCACCAAAGCCATGGCCGGATAATGCGCGCCGATGATATCCCGATAAGCATGACCCAAAGCACGCAAATGAGCGAGATAGTCCTCAATATCGGTGACATACCATGTCAGACGCACCAGATGACGGGGGGACGCCCCGCCTGCCTGCAAAACTTCAACAATATTGATTAAAGCCTGCCGTGTTTGTGCGACCAGACCGTCCGGGAATTGCTGATCCACTGTCCAGCCAACCATGCCTCCGGTAAAAATCATGCGTCCCTTGGCCATCATCCCATTGGAATAGCCCTGCGGCCGCGGCCAGCCTTTAGGCAGCAAAGAGACGGGCTCAACATCAGGGAGCGCAGTGGCAGAGGCGGGTTTGGTCATTTCACGATCCCTAAGCATGAAGCGTTGCAACTTCCCTGTTTCGGTGCGGGGCAAATGATCGACAAAATCAATAAGGCGCGGATATTTATAAGGAGCTATATCGGCCTTCACATGATCTTGCAATTTTTTGATCATCGCCGCATCGGCACCGGCGGGAGGTTTTAAAACCACAAAGGCTTTCACCACCATGCCACGTTCATCATCTTTTACCCCGATGACGCCACATTCCGCCACATCAGGATGGGTCAATAACGAGGCTTCCACCTCAGGACCAGCAATATTATAGCCTGAGGAGATGATCATATCATCCGAGCGGGCCTGATACCAAAAATAGCCATCCTCATCTTGAACATAGCTATCCCCGGTCACATTCCAGCCATTGCGCACATAATTGACCTGACGCGGATCATCAAGATAGCGGCATCCCGTGGGCCCGCGCACCGCCAATAAGCCGATCGTGCCCCGCGGCACTTCATTGCCATCCGCATCAATGACTTTGGCTTCATAGCCGGGCACAACCAGCCCTGTTGAACCGGGGCGAATTTTTTCTACCGGGGCGGAAATGAAAATATGCAGCATTTCCGTGGCGCCAATGCCATCCATCAACGACAGGCCGGTGGCCTGTTTCCAAGCCTCGAATGTCGCATGGGGCAAGGTTTCCCCCGCAGACACGCAAATGCGTAAACTGCGCAAATGATGCGTCCCCATTTTTGTGAGCATTTGTCGATAGGCCGTTGGTGCCGTGAAACACACGGTGGCCTGATACTGCTCAATGGCGACCATCAAATCATCGGGTGAGGTCCGTGCAGGCATAACAGTAGCCGCACCAATCCGAAACGGAAATAATACAATGCCCCCCAATCCGAACGTAAAAGCGATGGGGGGCGAGCCAATAAAAATATCATCAGACTGCGCCCGTAAAACGCGGGCCCCATAGGTATCGGTAATGGCTAACAGATCGCGTTGATAATGAAGCGTGCCTTTCGGCTCACCTGTCGTGCCTGAGGTAAAACTGATCAAACAAATATCATCCGCGGCAGTATCAACGGCTTCAAAGTCTGGGTCGGCTTGCTCCATCGCGTGTTCGAGCGAAGCGGGGCTTCCGTCTCCCCATGTCATGATCTGTTTAAGCTCACTGCTGGCCTGTTGGGCACTTTCGAGTTCGGCTAACAAAGCATGATCGCACAAAGCCAAATGAATATGCGCTTTGCGGATAAAATAATTCAGCTCTTTGGCCCGCAGCATCGGCATGGTCGCCACAACAATGCCACCCGCTTTAATAATCGCCAGATAAACAGCAATCAGCATAGGAGAATTGGCCGAACGCAGCAAAACCCTCTGGCCCGGCAATAAGCCCAATTTGTGGGTCAAGACATTGGCGATCCGATTAATCTTTTCCGCCAGATCCTGATAGGTCCAAGTGCCTTGCGGCGATAAAATGCAGCGCCGCTGCCCTTCACCTTTTTCAACCCACGCATCAACCAATATCTTGGTCACATTCAAGCGTGGTGGATACTGCAAGCCCGCTTCAGCAAGGCGCAAATCCGGCATTAAAGAGGCCGGTGGAAGACGGTCACGCGCAAATGAATCGCGATGGGCAGACGCATGAGATGACATAAAACACTCCTCATTCTGATCGCAGGCCACAGAGGCTTGAACAACAGTAGATGACGCTTAATCGTGCCTCAGGCCAGCAAGGTCCGGGCGATGATCACACGCTGAACATCCGACGCCCCTTCATAAATACGCAAAGCTCTGATTTCTCGATAAAGACTTTCAACCGCAACGCCTTGTCGCACCCCATCTCCGCCATGCAGTTGCACTGCTAAATCGATGATCCGTTGCGCGGCCTCAGTCGCATAGAGTTTGGCCATCGCAGCTTCGCGCGAAACACGGGCTGCCCCTTTGTCCTTGGTCCAAGCCGCACGATAAATCAACAAAGCGGCTGCATCGATTTCAAGCGCCATATCGGCCAAATGGCCCTGCACCATCTGCAAATCAGCAAGCGGCGCCCCTTGAATATGGCGGGTCCGGACACGTGCGAGAGCAGCATCAAGCGCATGACGGGCAAAGCCCAAAGCCGCCGCGCCAACTGTCGTGCGAAAAACATCAAGCACCGACATGGCGATTTTAAATCCCTCTCCCGGTCGCCCAATCAAAGCGTGACTTGGCAGATCCACATCCTTCAAATCCAAAGTGGCCAAGGGATGGGGCGCGAT
>CAWUMW010000307.1:0-2717 GCA_963923415.1 uncultured Hyphomicrobiales bacterium
GGATTGGGCGATGATGCCAGATCTCGAACGCCTCATTGACGCGCTCGGGGACCAGGGTGTCCTCGCGCTCGGTGGTGGTTTGATTGGGATTTTATTTGGTGCGCTCGCTCAAAGATCACGTTTTTGTCTGCGCGCAGCAACGCTCGAAGTTGCTCATGGATCTTTAGGAAAAAGCCTGACTATCTGGCTTTTTGTTTTTTCGACAGCCTTGATATCAACACAACTGCTGATCGTCTTCGATCTTTTCAATACAGGAACTGTCCGGCAACTCAATAATGTCGGATCTTTGTCAGGCGCAATTATTGGCGGGTTAATGTTTGGTGTTGGTATGGTTCTGACGCGGGCCTGCGCAAGCCGCATGCTTGTTCTTTCAGCGACCGGTAATTTGCGTGCTCTTTTATCAGGTCTTGTTTTTGCAGTGGTTGCACAAGCCTCTCGTGATGGTCTGCTCTCCCCCCTGCGAAGCGCTATTAATGGGTGGTGGACGATTGATGGGGCCTCTCGTGATCTGCTGGTGCTCTTTCATATTGATAATAAACAGGCCGCACTTTTTGGATGCGCATGGCTCTTGGGAGGGCTTATTTTAGCCTTTTACAATCGTGTCAGTGTCGCGCGTGTTGCTGGTGCAATAGGCGTGGGGCTGACCATTGCCGCTGCTTGGCGATTTAATTTTGCAATGGCGGAATCCTCGTTTGAGCTGGTCCCCGTCCATGCTTTGAGCTTTACCTCACCTTCCGCTGATGTGTTGATGTTCACGCTTTCTCCGCCTGGCAGCAAACTGACATTCGATTTGGCGCTTATCCCAGGCGTTTTTATTGGATCTTTTATCGCGGGCACATTTGGGCGAAATCTAAAACTTGAAGGCTTTGATGGTGGAGCAACAATGCGGCGCTACATTGCGGGGGGTGCCTGCATGGGTTTTGGTGGCGTTCTGGCAGGTGGTTGTGCCGTCGGAGCTGGTGTTTCTGGCGCTTCTGTCTTTGCTCTCACAGCATGGATCGTTCTTTGGTCGATGTGGTTTGGAGCCGTGATTACAGACCATCTGATTGATCGTCCTGCTTCGAACTTTGGCCGTGTCCTGGGCGGAAAGGTTCTCTCCTCATGACAAAGAATAGCGCTTTTTTGCTTTCCTTTTTTATGGGTCTATTGCCAGTGATGCTGCCTGCGCAGGCCCAAGATGTGAAATCACAGATCCAATTGGGTCGCGAGATCATCAAGGAAAATGATTGCAATGGCGCATGTCATCAGAAGGCTGTGAAGGGGGCTAATCCCGTCACGCTCTACACAAGGTCTATTCGGAAAGTAAATTCGATTGAGGAATTAAAACGTCAAGTTGAGATGTGCATTTCGGTTTTGAACGCTCCTATTTTCCCCGAAGATGCCGCCCATGTTGTGACTGCGCTTGATCATGACGCTTACCACTTTGATTGAGGATAGATGAAATGACAATTTCAAGACGTTCCTTAATCAAAAATACCGCAGGCGTTGGCTTGGCCTCAGGTCTGAATGATTTGATTGGCATGTTGAATCTGGCTCAGGCAGCTGAGCGTGGCCCGCCGGTTCCGCCACAAAAGATCGTTCCTATTTCTCCTCATGTCTCCATGATCAAGGCGCCGGATGGGTTTCCAACGCCTGAAAATAAAGGCTTGATGGCTAATATTATATTCATCAATAGCCAGCGCGGTACGATTGTCGTCGATTCTGGCGCTTCTGTTCAAATTGCAGAAATGGCTATACGGCAATTAAAAGCCAATGGCTCAAAGCCTGTTATAGGAATAATCAATACACATTATCACGGCGACCATTGGCTCGGGAATCAAGCCTTCGTGGGTGAATATGGCGGGGATCTTCCGATTTACGCTCACGCTGGTGCGCGTGAGGCCATTGCCGGCGCAGTTGGCATTTTCTGGCGTGACAATATGGAGCGCTGGACAAATGATGCAACTGCAGGAACACAAATTGTTCAGCCTAATAAAGATGTCGAACATGGTTACGTCTTGTCGCTTAGCGATGTGACTTTAAAAATTCATCACTATGGCAAAGCGCATACTCCAAATGATATTTGCATCGAAGTCATGGAAGACGGTGTGATGTGTGTAGGTGATGTCATGATGGATCACCGTATCGCGAATATGGAAGACGGATCTTATCTGGGAACATTTGATACGCTTGATAAGCTTGTTGCTCATAGCCAAACTAAGATTTGGGTGCCTGGCCATGGTGATGCGGGGGCTCATGTCATCACATGGCAACGAGAATTGTTTCAGGGTATTTGGGATACTTGTGTGAAAGCCGTTGAAGATGGCATTCCTCTTGATGGCGCTTTGACCCAAGTCTTGAAAGACCCGCGCGTCTTATCGCGCGCAGCAGATACTAAGGGTTGGGACCGAAATATTGGGAAATATGTCAGCATCGCTTATTTGGAAGCAGAACAAGCACAGTTCTGAGTGCTTATCGCGCTTAAAGTAAGCCTGATTAAATTTTGAAGGAGTGAATCATGTCTGCAATTCCAAGGGATGTTGATCTATCTCAAAAGCCAGAGGTGACTGCTTTTTTTGAGGAGACAACAAATACCGTCTCTTACATTGTTAAGGACCCCATTTCTTCGTCTTGTGCGATCATTGATGCGGTCATGGATATTGATTACGCGGCCGGACACATCACATACGATTCTGCAAATAAAATGATATCCTTTATCCAGCAGCACGGATTGAAAG
>CAWUMW010000308.1:0-2714 GCA_963923415.1 uncultured Hyphomicrobiales bacterium
CAATCGACCAAAGCATAGAGGGGCATGATGTATCACTCATCGCGCCCGGTGCGGCGTGTGTCGATGCCGGGTCCATATTGGTGAATGGCCGCTGTGACAACGCCCCAGCAGGATAGTTCCATATCCTGTGCGAGTGTCAGGGCGGGATAGGTCGGATTGGCGGCTTCAAGTTTGATGACCCCTTTGCGGCGATACAAGCGTTTGACGGTTAGTTCCCCATCAAGCACTGCGATGATAATCGCGCCATGTTTCGGCTGAAGGCTTCGATCCACGATGAGAATATCGCCAGAAAAAATCCCAACCCCGGTCATCGAGTCACCCGTTGCCCGCACCATAAAGGTGGCGGCGGGGCGCGGGATCAAATGATCATTCAGATCAAGTTTTCCCTCAAGATAATCCTCTGCCGGGGAGGGGAAGCCGGCTGAGACGGCTGATAGAAAAACCGGCAGGGCCGCACGCGGTTTGGAGCCAGCGGGGGAGCGATGATCTATTTGGGCGAGGTCGATCTCCGGTCGGCTCAAAGAGTTCGACTGGGCCGCAGGGTTGGCCTTTATTAAACGCACCGTCATACGCATCTCACGCCTACAAAAACAGGGAGGAGACTATAGGCGCAAAAACAAGAACATATCAAGAACATTTTTGTCCCATGAGATCGGATTGCGCTCTCCTGTCACACAGAGCGGGGAGCGGGTTGCGTCATGATCATGGGGCAGAATAGGGGGCATCGCGTGACATAGACGCCGGAAGGGGCTGGTGCTTAATAGGTGGCGCGTCCGCCTGATAGATCGAAAATGCCGCCGGTTGAAAAACTGCAATCGTCTGATGAAAGCCAGAGGACCAAGCGGGCGATCTCATCGATTTCGACAAACCGCCCCATCGGGATTTTGGAGAGAATTTCAGCCCGGCGTTCAGCGCTGATTTGGTTGGCCATCGCGGTTTCCGCCGCCGCTGGGGTGATAGCGGTTACCATGATCGGCAAGGTGGCGGTTTCTTTGGCCACTGTTTTTGTTAAGGCCATGACGCCAGCCTTGGAGGCGCTATAGGCTAAAGCGAGACCCATGCCTTCTTTGCCTTGGATCGAGGCAATATTGACGATATGCCCGCGCATCGGATTGGCTGTTTGATGGCGCATGTGATCAATGACAGCACGGGTTACCAGATAGGTGCCATAGAGATTCACCTCAAGCACATGTTTGACATTGGCAGGGTCGGTTTCCCAGATTGGCAGCACCTCGCCCAAAATTCCTGCATTATTGACCAGAATATCAATGCGTCCGTGCAGAGCCTGACAGGCTGCGCTGGCCTGCGACACAGCCTCTGGATCGGTAATGTCTACGGTGCGAAGCGTGCAGGAAAAAGGAGCAAGCTGAGCTTGTGCTTGGGCGAGAGAGGGCGCGTTCGAGTCCCATAATTCTACCTGTGCGCCAGCTTCTAGCATGTGCCGGGCAATCCCAAGGCCCAATCCGCCCGCACCCCCTGTAATGATGGCGGTGCGCCCAGAAAAATCATAGCGAACAGAGTGGGACATCGTGCTTATCCAGCGCTCCACGCTGTCTTGCAGCGGGTGATTTGATGGCGATAAAGATCAAGCAGGGGCTCGTCTTCAAGATGGAAGTGCTGATAGGTTTGCGGGTTAAAGACATGATGCGCCAAAGCATTGAAAGCCTGCTCATCGCCCCATCCTTCAAGCAGGAGAACAAAGCGCGGGACGCTATTGGCGGTGCCCCGTGCTTTTTGTTCGGCTGTGACTTCCCCACTTGCTTGCGCATCCGCCACCAGAAAGTGAACACCCGCAACCCCCGCCAATGCAGCCGTTTGCGGCAGAAAGTTCTGGGTGATGTGCGCGAGATGGGCGTCGATCTGCGCCGGATCGGGCGTATAGCGCACAGTGGCCATCAGCCCCCCTTGAGCCGCTCCATACGAGGCTTTGACCTGACAGAGTGAACGCGCCACATGGCGAAAATGCGTGGTGGCACGCAATGTCCAAGGCGTTGGCGCATTGACGCGGTTGGAATAGTCCTGCCCTTTGAGTACTTCCACACTCACCGTCTCATAGAGATTGAAAAATTCAAGGCGGGCTTGAAGGCCGATATAGCGACGTCCGCGTAAAAATCCCGGGATGCCTAGCCGCTCGGGCATATGTTCCTGACCATGCCATGCGTAAAAATCATCCCGCCCTTCGGGAATAATATCGTGCCAAATCGCCAAGGCTCCATGGCCAGACAGACTCATTTTCCCCTCCTTGTGTCAGGGCGGTTCTCATCCTTGACCCCGCTGAGAACAGGTTATATAGAATTTAATATCAATTTGGAAGTCTTTTCCAAAAATGGATTTACCATGACCGTCGCAGCCGTCGATCGCGCCCTGAATATCCTTGAGGTCTTGGCTGGAGAGCCGGACGGGCTGGACTTGGGGCATGTTGCAGAGCGGTTGTCACTGCCTTTATCGGCGTCCCATCGCTTATTGAATACCTTGATCGAACATGGATTTGTGCAGCGGGATGCGCAGACCAATCGGTTCAGTTTGACCTTACGCATGGCGCAGCTGGCCTTTCGGAATCTCGACAGCCGACACTTGCCTGATGTCGGGCAGCATGTCCTCAATCACTTGGCGCAACGTACAGGGGAATATTGCCGGTTGGCCGTGGTCGAGCAGGACAGTTTGGTCTGGATCGCCCGCGCACAAGGGGCGACAGCGGGCTTGCGCTATGAGCC
>CAWUMW010000309.1:0-2680 GCA_963923415.1 uncultured Hyphomicrobiales bacterium
GTTGCGGATCGATCAGACGCCCGAGGGTTTGCACAGAAATCTGGAAGGCGCCCGCGCTGCTGACGGGGGGTTGATTTAAAACCCCCGAGGCGACTTGAATATTTTGTCCTTGCAAAGCCGCAATCACATCACCTGAGGTCATACCAAGCGATTGCATCCGATCCGGATCAAGCCAGACCCGCATCGCATAATCACGACTGCCAAACACGGTAATCGAACCGACACCGTCAACACGCGTTAAAGTATCGGTGATTTCGAGACTGGCATAATTAGAAATAAACAATTCATCGCGGGATTTGTTGGGTGACAACAAATGCACGACCATCATCAAATCAGGCGAGCTTTTGGTGACGGTCACACCAATATTGCGGACATCGGCGGGAAGGCGCGGTTGGGCAATCGCAACGCGATTTTGAATTTGTACCTGTGCGGTATCAAGATTGGTGCCGATATCAAACGTCACTTGAATCGAGAACCGACCATCGCCGCTTGAATTTGAAGAAAGATAGAGCATGTTTTCGACGCCATTGATTTGCTGCTCAATGGGCGCAACAACCGTTGAAGCGACGACCTCCGCACTTGCACCAGGATATTGACCTGAAATGTTAATGATCGGAGGAGCGATTTCAGGATATTGTGCAATCGGGAGACGAAGAAAAGAGACGCCACCCAAAATAATGATGATGATCGAAATGACCGCAGAGAAAATTGGTCGGTCAATAAAAAAGCGCGACAGGTTCATGGCATTAATCCTGTTACTGCGCTTTGCCGGGCGGACTGGCCGCTGCATCGCGGGCGGTCACTTTCATGCCGGGGCGCGCGCGCATCAAACCGTTGACGATCACCCGATCCTCCGCACTCAATCCAGAGCGGATGACCCGCAGTCCATTGCTGGCTATGCCCAATTCAACATATTTGGGCACAACAATTTGGTCGGCATTCACCGTCATCACAAGTTTGCGGACTTGCTCAGAAGCAATCGCTTCTTCCGGAATCAACAGGGCTGTGTAGCGTTCTGAGGCTGGCAATTTGATGCGGGCAAACATGCCGGGGGTAAAGAGATTATCTTTATTTTCAAACATGGCTCGCACCCGCATAGTGCCAGTGGAACGATCAATGCTGTTGTCAATAAAATCAAGCCGACCTTGGTGGCTAAAAGTTTTCTCATCGATCAGTTTCAGGCTGACAGGCAGGATTTGCGTGCTGTTTGCATCTGTCTCAAGAGGCGCGCCAAGCATACGCTTATAGCGCAGATAAGCACTTTCATCGATGGTGAATTCGAAATGGATCGGATTTTGGGTGACAATATTTGCAAGCAGTGTCGTGCCCCCTGCTGCACCGCCTGTGACTAAATTGCCAACCGATACGCGCCGATCCCCAATACGGCCATCAAGCGGCGCCCGCAATTCGGTAAATTGCAAATCAAGTTCGGCTTGTTTGACGAGTGCTTGATTGGCTTCCACCGAAGCGCGACTATTGCGCAGGCTTTGCAAGCGTTGATCGAGTGTTTGTTCGGTGATGGTTTTATCACGCACCAATTGTTGGGCACGGGCAAAATCTTGTTCGGCATAATCACGATTGGACAAAGCTTGGGCAAGATTGGCGCGTGCTTGCTCAAGCGTATTCCGGAATGGGCGTGGATCAATCGTGAATAGGAGGTCGCCTTGCTTGACACGCGAGCCATCGCGGAAATGGACTGCTTCCAGATAGCCAGACACCCGGGCGCGCACTTCAACTGTATTGATGGCGGCAAATCGTCCGACATAATCATCCTCGTCTTGCACCTCCATCTGTTTGGGTTGCATGACGCTGACCTCAGGCGGCGGCGGGGCCGCTTGTTGTTTCGGAGCATCCGAACAGGCCAGCAGCAAGCCGCACAGAGAGAAAGAGAGGGTGAGAGAGCGGAACAAAAAAGACTTCATGGGGACTATCAAAACCAAAGGTGATTGCAAAATCGGGCGTGGGGATGAGGCGAAAGAACATAAAAGGGGGTCAGTGGATGACAAACAGGGCGTGTCTGCACACCGCCCTGCAGCGCTGCGGTCTTTTATCAGCTTGTCGCGGTCATGGCTAGGGTGAAGGAGATTGCAGGCTGACGCGCCCAACAGAGGCCGCCCTGCTTCTCAGCCTCAATCAATGATGCTTTTTAAAGCAGGGCTGATCTGAGAAAAAAGCAGATCACTCGAAAATAAGCAGATCACTCGGCGGTCCAGCCCCCATCCACCATTAAAGCTGAGCCAGTGATCAGGGCTGAGGCATCAGACGCCAGAAATAACACCGGCCCCATCAAATCTTCCAAAACACCGACCCGACCCAGTTTGATCTTCGATAAAACCCAGTCTTTAAAGCTTGGATTTTCAAAATAAGGCTTGGTCATTTCGGTGATAATGAACGTTGGGCAGAGCGTATTCGCCCGGATGCCATGCGGGCCGAGCTCAATGGCCAAGGCTTTGGTCATGCCTTCTATTGCATGTTTGGAGGCGCAATAGACGCTGCGGTTAGGTCCGCCCACATGTCCCATTTGCGAAGAAATGGTAATGATCGATCCTTTTCTTTGTCCTGCGATCATGCCGCGTGCGACATTGCGCGCAATAAAATAGGCCGAGCGCACATTTAAATTCATCACCGCGTCAAAATCTTCGACTTCAATTTCAACCATGGGGCGCGGACGATTGGTGCC
>CAWUMW010000310.1:0-2644 GCA_963923415.1 uncultured Hyphomicrobiales bacterium
TGCCGATGGGCGGTGAATATACCGGCCAAGTCCTCAAAAGCGGATTGACCAGCTTTATCCGAACCTATCATCCAACCCTTGTCGGTTCCTCAATCGGGCAGGCAGGCGATAATCGCGTGAAAATGGCTTTAGCGATGCTCGATGGTCAGGTGCATAATCGTCCCCCTTCATTTTGCACAGGCTGCCCTGAACGGCCAATTTTTACGGCACTAAAAATGGTTGAGCGTGAATTGGGAACGCATCATGTAGCCTGTGATATCGGCTGCCATCTGTTTTCAATCTTGCCGCCGTTTAATATCGGCTCCACCACAATGGGCTATGGTTTGGGGGGCGCGAGCGCCGCAGCCTTTAATGTGAAAGGGCAGGCCAAGGCCTCCAAGCGCGCCCTTTCGATTATGGGGGATGGAGGCTTTTGGCATAATGGATTGTTGTCATCTGTTGGGAATGCGGTTTTCAACAAATCCGATAATGTGATGGTGATTGTTGATAATGGCTATTCAGCCGCGACGGGGGGACAAGATATTTTATCCTCCCACCACCAAAATGATTATCGTTCCACACAAAATTCCATCGAGAAGGCGGTGCGCGGTGTGGGCGTTCATTGGGTGAGAGGGCTGACACGCACCTATGATTTGAAAACCATGATCAGCACGTTGAAAGAAGCGCTGACAACACCCCAATCTGGTCCGAAAGTGATTGTGGCGCAGTCAGAATGTATGCTGAACAAGCAGCGCCGCGAGCGGCCTTTGACCAATCAGGCGATCAAAGACGGACAGCGTATTGTCAAAGAGCGGTTCGGGGTGGATCCTGATACCTGTACGGGGGATCATGCCTGTATCCGCTTGTCGGGCTGTCCGTCCCTGACATTAGCTCCTAATCCTAATCCGCTGCGGCGCGACCCTGTCACAAAAGTCATCTCGTCTTGTGTTGGCTGCGGGCATTGCGGTGAGGTCAGTCATGCCGCTGTCTTGTGCCCTTCTTTCTATAAGGCTTCCATAATTCATAATCCTGATCGGTTCGACCAGTTCAAGCAATGGGTGCGGGTCAAAGTGATTGGATTTTTACAAAAACAGTATAGCCGCGCCTTTTCGCTGCGTGTGACAGGATAATCGACCATGGATCATGCGCATGTGCCCAATGAGACCAGCCCGCACGAGACGTCTTCACGAGAGACTTCTCCTGCCTTGCGTGCGATCCGCATTGCTGTCTTGGCGATGGGCGGTGAAGGGGGAGGTGTTTTGGCCAATTGGTTGATCGCTCTGGCGCGCAACAATGGCTATGTCGGACAAATGACCTCCGTGCCCGGTGTGGCGCAAAGAACGGGTGCGACGCTCTATTATATTGAAATCTTTCCAATGACCGGGATCAAACCGGGCCAACGTCCTGTCTTGGCCTTAATGCCTGTGCCGGGCGATGTCGATATCGTATTGGCGTCCGAATTGATGGAGGCGGGGCGGGCCATTCAACGGGGCATTGTCACGCCGGATAAAACCTGTTTGATCGCGTCTTCGCATCGGGTCTATTCAATGACCGAACGGCTTGCGTCAGCCGATGGTCGTGTTGATGCACAGGCTTTGCTTTCAGCCTGTCGGACCGCCGCGCGGCGTTTTTTATCCTTTGATATGATGCGCATGGCTGAGCAAAGCGGCAGTGTTATTTCTGCTGTGATGTTTGGCGCTTTGGCGGGCGCGCATGTTTTGCCGTTTGACAGGCAGGCCTTTGAGGCGACAATTACCGAGAGCGGGATTGGAGGCGCAGCCTCCTTGAAAGCCTTTGCTGCGGGCTATGAGGCAGGATCAGGCAAATTAATTACGCCCGCCGACCCTGCGCCAGCGCCTGTCACCGCACCGGTGACTGTGCAAACCGCAGCACTCCAACACAAAGTCAAAACGCTGTTTCCCGAGGCCGCGCATGCGGTGATTTGTGAAGGTGTGGCGCAATGTGCGGATTGGCAAGATCAGGCTTATGCTGACCTTTATCTGCAACGCTTAACCCCCTTTGCGGCGTTGGAGTCCGGTCGGTCAGATCAAGACGCACGCTTATGTCAGGAAGTGGGCCGTCAATTGGCGTTGGCTATGTGCTATGAAGATACAATCCGCGTGGCGGATTTAAAAATCCGCGCGAGTCGATTTGATCGGGTGGCGCAGGAAGTGGGCGTTAAGACCAATCAAATTTTGGAAGTCAGAGAATATTTACATCCGCGCCGTCAAGAAATTCTGGAATCCTTGCCGGCCGGATTGGGGGCATTGATCGCGCGTCTGCCGCTGATGGTGGGGCTGATTGATCATGTGACACGGGAAGGGCGGACCGTTGAGACTACGTCCGTGCGTGGGTTCATGATGCTTTATGGTGTCGCGTGGTTGCGGATTTGGCGGCGTTCTACCCCGCGCTATGCGCAAGAGCAGCAGGCCATTACGGTTTGGCTCGAGCAGATCGCGCAGGTTGCGCCGAGCCATTATGACTGTGCGGTTGAAATGGCCGAATTGCGCGCCGTGATCAAAGGCTATGGCGATACGCATGCGCGCACCAAGCTCTTGTTTGATCGGATATGGGCCGTTCTGCCCCAGCTCAAAGGCGCAGCAGCTGTTTCCCAATTGCAAGCCTTGCGCAAAGCCGCGCAAAGCGATGAAACCGGCGAGGCGCT
>CAWUMW010000311.1:0-2636 GCA_963923415.1 uncultured Hyphomicrobiales bacterium
CCGCAGCGATTGATGCCTTTGGCAATACCAGTGGCTGGTGGAACCGTCTCTTGGGCCTGAGTGAAGCTGATCAAGCTATGAACATCAAAAAGGAAGGGATTTTTCCATTGGTGCATGGCATCCGCTCCTTGGCTTTAGCGTCCCGCCTGACGCAAACCAATACGATTGAGCGCATCGAAGCCCTTAAACAACGCTCAGTCCTGAGTGCAGAAACGGCCGCAGATTTGTCGCAAAGCCTGCTCTTTTTGATGGGCTTGCGATTAAAAACCGGATTGGAAGAACTCGATAAAGGGCGGCAGGTTTCGGGCGGCATTGATGTCTCGCGCCTCTCCTCGCTTGATCGGGATCTGTTGAAAGATGCCTTAAGCGTTGTCAAAAAATTCAAAGCGCAAATGCGCTATCGGTTCAAACTGGATTCGCTTTAATGCCCAATGTATTTTCCCCTGTCCATTGGGCGCGCATCCTGAAACGAGAATGGTTGTTTTACCATCTCGCTGAGCCCGAATTTCGGTTTATGTACGATCCGCCGCCAGACAATGAATTTGTCTCACTCGATTGCGAAACCACCGGCCTGAACGTCAAAAGTGATGAGATTATTTCGGTTGGGGCGGTGCGCATTGTCGGCAATAAAATCATGTCGAGCGAACGGCTCGAACTCCTGATCAAGCCAGAAAAAGGGGTGTCGGCTGAAAGCGCAAAAATTCACCGTTTACGAGATCAAGACCTTGCCAATGGCATTCCTCTTCAAGATGCCATGAAACAATTGATGCGCTTTATCGGCGCACGGCCTCTGGTTGGTTATTATCTTGAATTTGATGTGGCGATGCTGAATCGCGCGATCTGGCCTATTTTAGGGCTTGGCCTTCCACAGCCGAAAATCGAGGTCTCTGCCCTTTATTATGATTACAAATTCCGGCGCCTGCCGCCTTACCAACAACAGGCTAATCCGGATATTGATTTGCGCTTCTCGACTTTGATGACCGATCTCGATCTGCCGTGGCGCGATGCGCATGATGCGCTCAATGATGCTGTCATGACGGCTATGGCCTTTATCAAATTACAGCACCTACGCGACAAGGCTTAAGAGCCCAAAGCCAAAGCCCTCTGCCATCGTCATCAATCAACACGACATAAAAAAACCGGGCTTTTGCCCGGTTTTAAAGTGTGAACCCTTATCAAGGGTTTGGCTTCTCAGCTCAGGCTTAGTGACCCGAAGCCCCTGAAGCGCCAAAGCCCGTTTCTGAACGCACCTGTTGGGCTGCAAAGTCCTCACGTTCTTTGGCAGCTTGGGCACTGCGATCGGTGATCGAGAAGAACCAAATCCCGATGAAGCCAATCGCCATGGAGAACAAGGCCGGAGACGTATAGGGGAACAAAGCCGAACCAGCCGGATAGCCCAAGGTTGCTTCCCACACCGAAGGAGAAACAACGGTCAGACCAACCGAAGAGATCAGACCGAGGAAACCACCAATCACCGCGCCACGTGTGGTGCAATCTTTCCACAACACGGAAAGGAACAACACGGGGAAGTTTGCGGAGGCTGCAATCGCGAAAGCCAGCGACACCATGAAAGCAATATTTTGCTTTTCAAAGGCAATGCCCAGCAACACGGCGATGATCCCCAATGCAATGGTGGTGATGCGTGACACCCGCAATTCCGCTGCACTGTCTGCCTTACCGCCTTTGAAAACGGTGGAATACAGATCATGCGAAACAGCCGATGCACCTGACAAGGTCAGACCAGCCACCACGGCCAGAATGGTTGCGAAGGCCACAGCCGAAATAAAGCCGTAGAACACGTCACCGCCAACCGATTTAGCCACCAGAACAGCCGCCATATTGGCCGTGCCTGCGCCGCCTTTGATGATCCCTTTTGCGGTATCAGCAAATTCAGGATTGGTCAGAACCAAGGTGATCGCACCAAAGCCGATGATGAAGATCAACACATAGAAATAACCGATCCATGTGGTGGCCCAGAACACCGACTTGCGGGCTTCTTTGGCATCCGGCACCGTGAAGAAGCGCATCAGAATATGCGGCAAGCCTGCCGTTCCGAACATCAAGGCCATGCCGAATGAAATCGCCGAAATCGGATCTTTCACAAAGCCGCCCGGTGCCATCACGGACAAACCGATCTTCGCCGCGTCAGCCGCTGATTTGCCGCTATTGGCTGCAATCGCTGTCTTAACTTCCACGCCTTTGGCAAACAGGGCTTCAGGACTGAACCCAAATTGTGCCAGCACCATGAAGGCCATGAAGGTGACCCCTGAAAGCAACAGACAGGCTTTGATGATTTGCACCCATGTGGTTGCGGTCATCCCGCCAAACAACACATAGACCATCATCAAGGCACCGACGACAACAACCGCCATCCAATATTCAAGCCCGAACAACAATTTGATCAATTGGCCCGCGCCGACCATCTGCGCAATCAGATAGAACGCCACCACAACCAAAGTGCCGGACGCCGCAAAAGCCCGAATGGGTGTTTGCTGGAACCGATAGCCCGCCACATCGGCGAAGGTGAACTTGCCCAGATTGCGCAAGCGTTCCGCCATCAAAAAGGTGATGACAGGCCAACCGACCAAAAAGCCGATGGAATAAATCAAACCGTCATAGCCTGTGGCCATCACGGC
>CAWUMW010000312.1:0-2630 GCA_963923415.1 uncultured Hyphomicrobiales bacterium
CGTCTGGTGTCTTCGGGTCGTCCCTCCCCCGACAAAGGCACGCCCTTAACCCTTGCAGGTTATGGCCTGCAAAAGGAGCAAGACCCCAATAGTGCAGGCACATTGAAAGCCGTTTCCCTGCCTGTCATCATGCCTTATGGTCCGGGCCGAATTTTGGTCTGGCTCGGAAATGGACGCGATGGAGCCTGTGGCGGCGATTCTGGCGGCGGAATTTTTACCGATGAGGGCGCCTTGATCGCCCTGACGATCTGGAGTGAAGGCCAGGGCAAAAATCTTTGTGGCGCGCATACGCAAGGCTTGCTGATTGCTCCACAACGCGCATGGATTGCCAAACAGCTGGAGGCATCCAGCAAGCCGCGGAGCCCTTAAGCTGTGCCGAATTTCAACAATTTAATGGCGTCATAATCTTGCACGCCACCGCCCACACGTTTTGTGGTGTAAAACATCACATAGGGCTTGTTGGAGAATGGATCACGCAAGACCCGAATGCCGACCCGGTCAACAATCAAATAAGCGCGGCCAAAATGGCCAAAGGCCACGGCAAAACTATCTGCGGCTATATCGGGCATATCTTCGGCTTCAACCAAGGGAAAATTCATCAAGCTTGCAGGCTGACCCAAAATGGCCGGTGGTTGCCATAAATATTCTCCCGTGGTGGCCTTGATTTTGCGAATGGCCGCTTGGGTTCGACGGTTCATGACAAAGGTGGCGTTTTGCCGATAGCCCGGCTTGGTCGCATAGATCAAATCAACCAGAATATCGGAAGGCGTGGTCGCATTAAAAGCGCCCGATGTTCCGGTCACCAAATATCCTAATTTGCCCCATGACCAACTGGCCTGCGCGACTTTGGGAGGCGTGAGAAAACCCATCGGCCGCGTTACCCCATCGCCATTAACAAAGGCCGTGCCTTCTTGCTCGGCAAACACCACCTGCACTTCATCAGCAATCCATTGCTCGATATTCACCGCCGCATCATCAAGCAGGGTCTGCGTCGCTGCAGGCATGGCATATAATTCCATTGCCGGAAAATTCATATCCGCGATGACTTGGCTGGTTGTTTGTGGGCGTGCGGCGCTTTCGCCAATCCAACCTGCCCCCGGTCCCGTTGTTGAAAAGGCTTTTTTAAAGGTGGCCGTTGAGATAGTTTGCACCGTCGCCAGCGACCGGATCGGTGAGGCCATCGACATCCGCCGCAAAATATCATGCTCAATCGGGGGTGCCACCAACACCCCACCATCGGTTGGGCTGCTGGCGGAAAGGGCTTTTTGTTCAAACCCCTTCAGAGCGGATCGGTCGCCACTGCGCATATAATCCAGAAAGGCGGATTTATACTGACGCTCTTCATAGCTGAGCCCGTCATCCTGCTGTCGGTGCAAGGCCGGACGCGCCTGCCGATGCAGTGCCTGATCTAAACGATGATGGGCCTCATCTAACGCCGTATTTAAACGGATCAGTTTTTCTTCCGTCAGCACATCGGCTGAGCGCTTTTTTTCGATCTGGCTCAACCGAAAATCATTTTCTGTTTTGAAGGCTTCAAACTGGCGGTTCAATGTCGCCAGCATCTGCAAGGGATCAGTGTCCAAGGCTTTGATTTCAGGCGTAAGCAAGCCAGTCGCATAAAGCGTTGTGTCGGTCATCGTTCTCTCCGGTTTGAAGTGCCAGCGGTCAAAAAAGAAGGGCGTTACCGCGCCACCGCCCCTTGCCCAGGGATGGGCAGACCCGCGACACGCTCCACGCGTGCAGCAGGCAATAAAGGAAAAGTCACCAACGACACTTCCCATAGGTCCACATGCAAAAGATGCCGATGACCGGTGCGCAGGTCACGCCGCGCCCGCACCGGCTTATAGCCAATCGACAAGCCTGCCAGCGCACCTTGCTGCAAGAGGCTGAATAATTCCTGCGCCCGCTTGACAGAAAGATTAAGCGCACCTTTCACATAAAGCCCGCGTTGATCCTCTTTGATGTCAACAAATCGTCCCAATGGCTCCCGCGGATCATGCTGCCAAAGCAACCGGATTCCCGCTGCACCACCGCGCCGAAACAAGCTCTCTTGAAACGCACCTGCGATAACAACATCTTGCGCCAAATCCGGCATGCCAAACAGGCTTGCATAGCCATCAAACACACCCAAAGACAGTGCGGGTGGCGCAATCGACTGCACAGGCTTCATGAGCGCATCTCCTGCCGCCGCCCGCTGATCCGTCCGGCAAGCCGCATCACGCGCCGATGACGCGCCAGACGCAGCAAAAACCCTGCAATCACCTCTGCAGCCATCATCTGACCCGCTGGTGAGCGACAGGTCATGTCTTTATGAATTTTTAAAATCGGTGCGATGCGCATCAGAACATTCCCTTCACGCTTGGTCGGGACTTGGTTGCATAGTCAGAACTGTGCTTACTCATCACATTGACTGTTGAAACGATGTAATTCGCGAATAAAAACATCAAAGCGTTGATTGGCCTGCGACAACTCACGCAATGTCATCGCCAAAGCGGTTGAGGCTCCGCTGGCCCACAAAAACAAAGCCAGATCAGCCAAATCGCCGCGCGTGAGAATCAACTCTAATCCGGCATTCATGTCTGCGCTCCCACAGCCAAGGGACCATAGCCAACCGCTTGCCGTTTTTCGTC
>CAWUMW010000313.1:0-2609 GCA_963923415.1 uncultured Hyphomicrobiales bacterium
GTCCAGATCATCTCCATTGTGGCGCGACTGATTGCAGGATCATAGGTCATATCAGCAGAGCGTGAGAGCATTTCGGCGCGGTTTTTGGCTGCATCCCCGGTAAAAATCAGATCCCGCTCTGCCCCATTCAACACAAAGATCAAATGACCAGGCGTATGGCCGGGCGCGTGATGGGCAACCAGATGCGGCAAGACCTCATCCCCTGCTTTGATCGCGTGCAACAGCGGGGTCTGTTGCAATTCCCGCACATATAATTCGGGCACCGGCGTTAGCCCCCAAGGCTCCTTGACGGCCCAAGCCAATTCATGGCCATCAATGTGAATTCGTGCCTTTCGAAACATCACAAAATTCACACAATGATCCCAATGCGCATGCGTGAGAATCACATCGGTTACATCATCTGGCGTTAGCCCCTGCGCCGCTAAACGATCCAGTATCAGCTGCCGTTGCCCGAAGGAGCCTGTATCAATCAAAGCCACATGGCCATGGCCGCGCAACACGGCAATGGTGGACCACCCTAGCCCTCCATGGCACACCGCCTTGCCGGGATAGCCCTGCACAGCGATCTCAATCACATACCCACCAGCTTCAAAAGACTGCGCCTGCTGATCAGCCATGCTCTGCCCCCTCTTTAATGAGCGTGCTCAATGACCGAGATAAATTTTCTGCACATTCGGATCATTGGCCAATTGATGTGATGGACCCGCCATCGCTGTCCGGCCTACTTGCAAGACAACGGCCTCGTCGGAAATTTCCAAAGCGAGGTCCACCGCCTGCTCCGCCAACAGCAAGGTCAAACCCAATCCATGCAAGCGCTTTAGCGTTTCATACATGCTTTCAATAATGGCGGGCGCCAAGCCCAGACTCGGCTCATCAAGCAGCAACACATTCGGGTCCGACATTAAAGCCCGCCCGACAGCCAGCATTTGCCGCTCGCCGCCCGACATCGTGCCCGCCAATTGCTCCCGCCGCTCGGCCAATTTGGGAAAAATCGTATAGGCTTTTTCAAGCAATTCCCGTTTTTTTGCGCGCGATGGAACAGTCGTTGCGCCTAGCAAGAGATTGCTTTCAACGCTTTGTTGAACAAACAGCCGCCATCCTTCCGGTGCCAGCGCCAGGCCTTTGCGCACAATCTCATAAGCAGGTCGCCCGCTGATCTCCGCACCTTCAAACAAGACCTGTCCGCCTGCATGCGGGATCAAACCCGCAATGGCATTAAGGGTAGTTGTTTTGCCTGCACCATTCGAGCCCAACAAGGCTACAACCGATCCTTTTTTGACTTGCAGCGAAACGTCACTGACCCCGATCAGATCTCCGTAACGCACTTCAAGATTTTTGACTTCAAGCACGACCTCGCTCATGCCGCTCCCTCCGCAAATCCGCGCGCGGCGGTGGCTGCGGCCCGCTTGCCCAAATAGGCCGCAATCACATGTTCATTTTGCGTGACCTGTTGCGGTGTCCCGCGGGCAATTTCATGCCCTTGATGAAACACAATCACCTGCTCAGCCAATGAGATGATGACTTCCATAATATGTTCCACAATCACCAATGTGATCCCAAGCTTATGAATATCACGCACCAAGGCAATCGCCTGCTGCACCTCTGTGGCTGTTAATCCAGCCATCGCCTCATCCAACAACAAAATATCGGGATCCGTTGCAAGTGCGCGCGCAATTTCTAATCGCTTGCGGCCGGGCGTGCCGAGGCTTGATGCCGGCGCATCACGCAGCGTGACCAGACCCGTAAGCTCCAACACCTGCAGCGAACGCGCCCGGGCTTGATCCGGATCGGCATGACGCAAAAACGCACCGATCATGACATTTTCAAGCACGCTCAAGCCTTCAAAACTCAAGGGCACCTGAAAGGTCCGCGCAAGGCCCAATTGCGCGCGTTGCTCCGGCCCCATCATCGTGACATCTTGGCCTTTAAACAGCACCTGTCCGCTGCTGGGCATCAGATCACCCGTCAGGCAGTTAAAAAATGTCGATTTGCCAGCCCCATTGGGTCCGATCAAGCCGATGATATCACCTTTTTGAATCTGTAAACTGACGTCATTGACGGCCTTGAAGGCGCCAAAAGATTTGGTCAATGCGCGGGCTTCAAGCAGCATCGGCTTTTCTCCCCTTGCTTGCCTGTTTGGACGCACGGCCCGCCTCTTGACTGAGGATCAATTTCAAAATGCCGCTGGGATAAAAGCGCGCGATCACCATAATAATCGCGCCATAGACCATAAAAGTCAGGCCCGCCCCTTTGCCCCCCAGCAAAGTATTGGAAATTTCTTCCAGCGGCACAAGAATGACCGCGCCAACCAAAGGACCAAACAACAAGCCCGCGCCGCCCAAAGCCGCCATGATCAGCATTTTAACCGAGGTCAACATGCCCAAGCCGCTCTCAGGATCAATAAAGCCAAACATGATGGCATAAAGTCCACCCGCCAAACTGGTCAGACCAGCGCTCATCAAAAAGGCATAGAGCTTATACCGACCCGCTTCGACCCCTAATGAGCGCGCTGCGCGTTCATTGTCTTTGATGGCGCGCAGGTAAAAGCCCATACGGCTGCGTTCCATCCGCCAGGTGACCCATAAAATAAAACCCAATACAGCCAAGAA
>CAWUMW010000314.1:0-2579 GCA_963923415.1 uncultured Hyphomicrobiales bacterium
TGTGTTGGCTGACCTTTCTGATTTTCTTTTTGAATGCCCATGCCTCGATGCTGGCCATCATTTTCGCGCGGCACGGACTGGTTTTGCATGATATCGGCTGGCTGTTATCGCTTTATGGCGTGCCGGTTGTTTTATTTACAATCCTGACAGGAACCGCAGCAGCGCTGATCGGCAGCCTATGGACCGCTCGGATTGGAATCAGCTTGATGCTGATCGGCTTTCTGAGCCTGAGCCTGACCGCGTGGAGCTTCTGGCCCGCTTTGGCCTCCCGGCTGATGTGGGGAGCTGGCTATGGCTTGATGTTTTCCTCGCTCGTGACCTATGCACAAAGTCGCCTGACCAAAACGCGGTTTGTTTACTTATTTGGCTTGTTTTCCAGCATGGCGCCGATTAGCCATGCACTCGCCCCGCCTTGGGTTGAATTTCTGCTGCGCTTTGATCACGACCCGATCATTTTTCTGATTGGAGCCTGCCCGGCCGTCATCGCATTAGTGCTGACTTTTTCTCTTCGCCCCTTGGCGAAACCCTCAGCTACACATCAGATTTTCCAACTCGGATCCGCTTTTGACCGGGCGCGATGGCTTCCCCTTCTCTCGGTCTTAATTTCAGGCGCGCTGTTTGGATTTATTAGCTCCTATATGGCGTCCGCAATGCAAGAAAAAGGCGTTGCACAAGCGTGGTTTTTTATCGCCACTGTGTTTGCCATGCTGTCCACCCGCTTTCTCGCCATGAGCACATTTTCAAAATATAACGCGCGGATCGTGGTGGCCTGCGGCCTCACTTTGATGTCGCTGAGCTATATGATCTTGGCCATGACCCGCACGGATTGGATCATTGCATGTTGTGGTCTTGGCTTTGGCAGCGGCTATAGCGTGGTCTATCCGGTTCTCTCCAATTGGATGAGTGGTGCCCTGCCCCCGCAGGAACGCGCCGGGCCGCAAGCCGCCTTTAACGCCATCTTTCATATCGGTCTGTTATGGATGCCGCTGCCCGTAACATTTCTTATCGCCGTGATCGGTTATAGTGGCACATTGAACATACTTGGCCTGCTTGGTCTTGCCTTTACAGGCTTAATTTTATTCTGGGAGCCAGAAAAACAAACGGCGCCTTTCTAAGTCAATAAACAGGACTTGCGCTTTCTCGCGCTGGCCCTGATAGATGACAGAACCGCCCCCTATCGCAAGGATACAGTCCGTGATCACATCCTCCGATCCCTACCAGCCCGATAGCCCTTATGCCTATCGGCGTTTGGGTCTGTCTTTGCTGTTAGCAACCATTGCGGGCAGCGGCATGTGGTGCATTACAGTGGTGCTGACAGAGGCTCAAAAAGAATTTGGCGTTGATCGCGCCGCTATTTCCATTGCCTATACATTAATGATGCTGGGCTTTGCGACAGGCACCATTGTGATTGGTCGCATGGTGGATCGTACCAGCATTGTCTGGCCGATTGTAATCTCTGGCAGTTTTCTCGGCGCAGGCTATCTGATTGCCTCTTATGCACCCAATCTTGTTATCTTTAGTCTCGCACATGGCTTGCTGCTGGGCATTGGCGCCGGTGGTGGCTTTGCACCCCTGATGGCCGATATTTCCCATTGGTTTGAAAAAAAGCGTGGCTTGGCTGTGGTCATTGTTGCCTCAGGCAATCTGCTCGGCGGAACCATTTGGCCCCTTTATATGAATCTCGCTATGCCGCATTTGGGCTGGCGTGGCACTTATTTATCGATCGGGTTGATTACCTTTGCCACGATGTTGCCTCTCTCTTATTTGATGCGCCGCCGCCCCTCGCGCGAAGCCATCATCAAATCAGAAGCACGCACCGAAATGGCGCGCGCTGATCTTGGCCTGTCGACCAACAAACTGGTTATCCTTTTGATGCTGGCGGGATTTTCTTGTTGTGTTGCCATGTCGATGCCCCAAGTCCACATCGTCGCTTATTGTGGCGATCTAGGTTATGGCGTGGCACGCGGTGCTGAAATGCTCTCTTTGATGCTGTTTCTTGGAATTCTCTCGCGGGTTGGATCCGGCCTAGTCGCTGATAAAATCGGCGGCACATTAACCTTGCTCATTGGCTCTTTCATGCAAGGTCTTGCACTGCTGCTTTATCTTTATTTCGATGGGCTCACATCGCTTTATGTGATCTCGGGAATTTTCGGCCTGTTTCAAGGCGGCATTGTGCCGATGTATGCAGTCATCTGCCGTGAATTCTTACCCCCCAGTGAAGCAGGCGCGCGCATTGGTCTGGTGGTTTCCTCTACTATGTTCGGCATGGCCTTTGGTGGATATATATCCGGCTTCATCTATGATCTGAGCCAAAGCTATGGGCTCGCCTTCATGAATGGTTTGGTCTGGAACGCCATCAATCTGCTGATCGTTGGCTGGCTGTTCTGGAAACAAGGGCAAGCCCGCCAGCTTGCTGCTGCATAAATTTTGCGCGAACCGTCCTAAGGCCAGACCCAGAAAGCGTGTTGCACTTTCTCTCCGTCCGTCCCATATAGACCCGATGCAACCCTCAGACCATCAATCGGCTTTAGTGCTTTTTTCCGGAGGACAGGATTCATCAACCTGTCTGGCTTGGGCCT
>CAWUMW010000315.1:0-2562 GCA_963923415.1 uncultured Hyphomicrobiales bacterium
GGCTCGATCCGCTTTATCCATAGGGCTAGTGACTAGCGAAGCCCATGAGTCAGTGCAAGTGTTCGGCGAAAACCCACTGTGAAAAAGCTGATTTTCTTCAAAATTTGGTAGTTTTTTAACAAAAAAAGGCTGCATCATCCTCAACCGAGATCATGCAGCCTTCTTATCAGTCCCTCACGCATGGGAGGGCATAGCCTTTGCCTTATTTAGGCAGAGTGTCATCAATTCCCTTGATGTAGAAATTCATGCCCAAGACTTGTTCATCCGACAAAGCGCCTTTGCCGTTACAAGGAACTTGCTTGCCATCTTGTGCAAAAACCGGGCATTTGAAGGGATCGAGCTTTCCAGATTTAATGGCTTGCTCGGTGTCCATAGCGAGTTTTTTCACATCGTCAGGCATATTGGTATAAGGCGCCATATTGACCATATTGGCAGAAAAACCGCCCCATGTGTCCGTTGATGTCCATTTGCCGTCTAATTGTGCTTTCACGCGCGCGATATAGTAATCATTCCAATTATCAACAATCGATGTCAGCGTTGTTTTCGGTGCAAAGCGGATCATGTCCGATGCCTGCCCGAAAGCCAATTTGCCAACCGCTTCTGCTTGTTGCAAGGGTGCCGGGCTGTCGGTGTGTTGCGTGATAATATCAGCCCCTTGTGCCAAGAGAGCTTTCGCTGCATCTGCTTCTTTGCCGGGATCAAACCAAGTATTGGCCCAAACAATTTTCACCTTAATGGCGGGATTGACGCTTTGTGCCCCTAACATAAAGGCATTAATGCCGGAGACCACTTCAGGAATAGGGAAGGACGCGACATAGCCAACAATATTTGATTTTGTCAGTTTTCCAGCAATGACGCCTTGCACATAGCGGCCTTCATGAAAACGTGCCGAATATGTGGCGACATTTTTTGACCGTTTAAAACCTGTTGCGTGTTCAAAGTGAACATTCGGATATTTAGCAGCCACTTTCAAGGTGGGCTCCATATAACCAAATGAGGTTGTAAAAATCAGTTTATGACCTGTGCGAACCAATTGTTCGATGGCCCGATCTGAATCAGGCTCAGGGACATTTTCCAAAAATGTCGTTTGCACTTTGTCGCCCAGTGCTTTGTCAACGGCCAAACGCCCTTGATTGTGCTGGTAGCTATAACCAAAATCACCAACTGGCCCCACATAGACAAAGCCGACTTTCAGCTTTTCTTGCGCCTGCGCGGAGAAGGTTAAGCCCAAGGCCAGACCGCCTGCCCATAACCATTTAAAAATCTGTTTCATCAATCGTTCCCCTGGGCCTGTTGCATGTCAAAAGAGGTGCCGACCCCAGCACCGCATTTCCCCTCAAGTGATTAGCGTTCTGGGACAAAAGATTGCCCCAAACACGATGGGGAAGCTGATCCACTTCCCCGACGGATCGATAATAAGACCAACGCAAAAAGTGTGGCCAAATAAGGCACAGCACTCAACAATTGTGACGGCAAGCCGAGCGAGGCGGCCTGCGCATGCAATTGTAGCACAGTTGCCCCCCCAAAAATCAAGGCGCCTAGAAACACCCGTTCCGCGCGCCAAGCAGCAAAAACAACCAGAGCTAATGCGATCCAGCCCCGTCCTGCGGTCATTCCGGGTGACCAAAATGGCGTGTAAACTAACGACAAATAGGCTCCAGCCAAGCCGGCACAGGCTCCTCCAAACAGCACAGCCCGAAACCGAATGGTCCGTACAGGCAGACCAATCGCATGCGCAGAATGATGGTTTTCCCCAACACAGCGCAACGACAAGCCTGCCCGGGTCAAAAATAGAAAGATCGGGAGGGCGATGACGAGCATCCAGCTTGTATAAACAAACACATCTTGACCAAATAAAATCTTTCCAAAACCTGGAAGATCGGTCAGGCCATCTATCATCAAACCCTGAACAGGCTGTCGGCTTGTTCCGACAAAACCAGCCCCAATCAGTCCAGACAGACCCAATCCCATAATTGTCAATGCAAGACCACTTGCGACTTGATTAGCTCCTAAAATCACCGTGACAAAACCAAACAAAGCCGACAGACACAGGGCAGCACATATCGCAGCTATAACGCCAATGGTTGTTGAACCGCTTAAAATTGCGGCTGCAAATCCACAGGCTGCGCCCGTGGCCATCATCCCCTCGAGCCCGAGATTGAGGATTCCTGCGCGTTCAACAATCAACTCGCCCAAAGCGGCAAGCAACAGCGGCGTGGCCGCCGTTATAATCGTTAAGAGAACGGATTGTGTGATATCCATTAATGTGCCTCCACGGGGCGGGGTGGGGCGGGATGATCGCGGATGATCTTAATTTTATAGCTGGTCAAGGCATCAGCAGCGAGGACGCAAATCAGCAACAGGCCTTGAAAACATACAGCCAGATCCAAAGGCATTTTTAACATGATCTGTGCATTCTCTGCGCCAATACTGGTCAGGGCGACAATGAAGGCTCCAAACACAGCTCCAACAGGATTTAAGCGGCCCAAAAAAGCAACAGTAATCGAGGTAAATCCGGCATTGGTTGAGATCGTCGGTTTCAATTGCCCCATATGGCCCAAC
>CAWUMW010000316.1:0-2547 GCA_963923415.1 uncultured Hyphomicrobiales bacterium
GCCCAAGAGCTGATCAGAGGCGGTGACCGATTGTCCGATCACTGCACTGCTCGCATCAAAGGGATCACGAAATCGAAATCCAAACAGCGGACCCCGCCGCGCCTCAAAAAACTGCACCAAACCCATCAGATCAGCCCGCGTTTTTAAACCCGAACCAATCTCATAGCGCCGCCGCGCATGGCGCCACCGCGTCAGACGTTGCTCATATCCCGAGGCTTGGCTGACAATATCGGTTTGGCGCTGCAACCCACCGCGCCATGTCATGGCCAAAGACAGAGGAAACAACACATCATGGAAGGCTTGCACCATGGCTCCTATCCTTTTCAGATGTTCGTGAATTGAGTGCTTCTCCTGAGCCGCACTTCCAGCTAAACTAAGGCCCGTAGCCAGTCCCAGTACGGTCCTGCGCTGCGAAAATATATGTTGTGAGGAGACCTGATCTGTGTCTGAAACGCCCCCGCCCCATCAATCCACTGCGCCGGTGCAAACGCTTGAACAGTCTTTTCCCGATCTCGTCCCGCTGATTGGCCGGTTACGTCATCGTGATCAAAATTTTCGACGGCTCGCCTCTTATTACGAGTCATTGGCATTTAATATTCACGCCATCGAAACTGGACGGGAGGAAGCAAGCGCCTCCTATTTGGACATGCTGCGGACACAGCGTGATCAAGCGCGCCAAGACATTGAACACTTATTGGCTGACGCGCCTCCTTATGCAGACCCGCTGCCTTAAACCGCGCTATCCAGCCAGACTCATTTTTTGATTAATTGACAGGTTCGGTATAGGCGCTCAGTTCGAGGCTTACCTGTCGCCATCCGTCACTGCGGGGCGCATGGCATGTCATCATCTGCACCACGCATTGCAACACACGATACCCATCAAGCCGCCATACGGTTGCGGCAATAATCTGGGCAAGCCGTTCGGCAATGGCCAGTATTTCACTATCCCCCTTCTGCAAAGACCAAACATCCAGCGTCACCACATGCGCATGCCCGCTGCTGCTGCCTCCTGTCCAACGTGTCACGCGCGCCAGACCAAAGGTGATATAAGGCGGCAGCGTTGCAGCGGGGACATCCGCATAAATTTTTACACCCCCCAACACCCCAATCAGCGCTGCATCGCCAGCGAACGTGCTATAGAGGGCCTTGCGCAATGCCAGCAGCGGCCCCATCAACCGCACTCCTCACTGCACAAACAGATCAACCGGCTTTTCAAAAAATCGGGATCAAGCACCTGCTGCACCGTATAAAGATGCGCGCCTTTACGAAACCGCATGCCGCGTTTCACCCCATCCCGATAGCGTAGAATAATTTGATGCGTCAGCCGTTCTCCGCTTTGGCGCGGTGCTTGCGTGACATCCCCTTGCATCGGATGCAGGCCAGCCCAAAGCGTGGTGACTTGTGTAAAAATTTGCGTTGTCCCGCCAGCCCCATCAGATGTGCTTTGTGGCGCTTCAAGGACCAAGCGGTGGCGCAATTGCCCGATGGTTGCGAGTGTGAGTGACCAACGCTGTAGCATATGTGACCAATCCATCAGATCCTCCGTATCATATAAGGGGCAATCAAACCGGCAATCGCATCAATCGGTAGCCTGTCTGTGGCGCAGCGCTGCTCATAGGCTTGCGCTATAAAAACCAAAATGGCTTGTTTCAACGCTTCAGGCACCGCGGACGCTTGATCGCCATAGCCACATTGCACATCAAGCATCAATGTGTTGGTTCCGGTGAAGGCACTCAGCACCATGTCAGGTAAAATCAAACAGGGCGGTTCAGCCATGCTATCCAGCATTAGACTATTCACATCGAGACTGGTTTTGGTCGTGTCGCTTTGTAGCCAAAAAGCCGCCGTGATTTGGCTGACTGGCGCGATCGGAAACAGTACCGAAGCGCTATTTGGCCGCTGACGGAGGCCAAGCCGCCATAATTGGGTGATCAAGGCCCGTCGACTGTAGCGTTCAACCATCTGGCGGGCTGTCGCAATAAGCCGTATCACCACCCCATCATCGTCCGACGTTTCAAGCTTGAGCCATGCCTTGGCTTCGTCTAACGTGACAGGCTCACTCGCCGGCGGCGTGATCACTTTGACAGAGAACATCATGATAAAATCTCCTTCGAGCCGAAACGCACGGGCTCTGTCTGTCTCTCGATGGGGCACATGCGTGCGCCCTTGCCTGCTCCGCCCTCCCACACGTCTTGCGCTGACCCTGTTGGCTTGGCTGATCGGATCACCCGTTCATGCGATCATCGGCGGCGGGGAAGCGCCCCAGTTGCGAAACCATCTGATCATGATCGTGTCTGATCATGGCGGACTTTGCAGTGGTGTGGTGTTGGATCGTCGCCATATTCTGACCGCAGGCCATTGTGTTGCGAACCGGGCGGCGTACCGCCTGCATTGGCGCGATGAGCACGGCAAACCTATTTTGGCTGAACCTGAAACGATTGTTCTGCATCCAGATTTTAAAGCCAATGCCCCGCAAACACGCCAACGATCCATTGATCTGGCAATCATCACCAGCGCGCAGGATCTTCCTTCAGAATTTGAACCGGT
>CAWUMW010000317.1:0-2511 GCA_963923415.1 uncultured Hyphomicrobiales bacterium
TAATGCCTTTGGCATGCGCTTTGTTGACCATTGTTAAAATATCTTCGGCAATCCCGGGCCCTTCCCAAACCGCCATATGACCACGGCTTTGTGAGAAATCGGATGGGCCATAAAAAATTGCTTCAAGGCCGGGAACATCAAGGATCTCATCAATATGTTCAAAAGCTTGTTGCGTTTCGATCACCGGGATCACCAAGGTTTCTTGATTGGCAACGGCGACATAAGAGGCCATGTCAGCGCCCCACCGGATCGCGCGTTCACCACCCAAGCCCCGTTTACCCTGCAAGGGATAGCGCGCATGCATAAAAGCTGAGCGCAATTCGTCTGCAGTCCCAATAAGGGGCAGTAAAACACCATGCGCCCCTAGATCGAGGGCACGTTTGATCGTGTCAATGGAAGCCGTTGAAACACGCACTAAGACGGCGACATCTGTGCCGCGGGCGGCCCGTAAATGATCAAGCACATCACGATAACTCAGACTGCCATGTTCCATATCAATCAGCACCCAATCGATGCCCGCATCAGCCGCCAATTCGGTGAGGGTGGCAGATTCCATCGTCACCCAAAGGCCAGCGGCCGCTTGGCCGGATTGCCATTTTTTTCGCAACGGATTTTGAAAGCGGGGTGGCACAGAACGCCTCTTGAGGGGTTGGCTAGATGGGGCCAATAATAGCGGGGCGCTTCAGTCTATAGCAAGCAGGGGGGGGAAGCCAGAGGCAGATGGTTCGATCCTTATCATCCTGAAAGGGGAGGGTATCGTTTTGCTTATTGTTTAACTGGAACCAAGATTTCGTTGCGACGCAAAAAGGGCAGAGTCCAGGGTGGATTATAGAAATAGGACCGAAAATCACCATCCATGCGCCATGTGGTCTTGTTCAAACTGTCAGCCAGTTTTTCTTGTTGCACATGCACACTGTCTTCATCGGTGAAGCCCGTATAGCGGCGCACCGCAATTCTCTGTTCAGGCAAAAGGGTGATTTTGATGCTCGGATCCTTGGGCTGCGGCAGGGTATCAGGCTTGTAATCGGAGGGCATGAAAAACCGCATGGTCATGGATGGTCCGTCTTTCTTCACATCAACCGGCGCTGTCATGGCAATTTTGGCTGCTTGGGTGGGTCGTGATTGCTCGACCGGCGCTGTCATTTCAATCCGGGCTTTGGCTTGATTGTCGCCAAAAATATAGGCTGCGAGCTTGCCGAAGGCACGGTTCTCCATTTTCTGATCGCCAGATTGGGCAACGGTCACTTCTGCCGCCAAACGGGGTGCATAAAGCCGGATTTCAGTTTGTGGATCGATCTGTTCAAGAATTTGGTATGCGGGCTCTTCAGTGCTGACATTAATTCCAAATGTCGCCACAACGAAAAATAGAGCGGATTTAAAAAATTCACTGATTGAGTCCATCGAAAACAACCTCTGCTGGAGCGGGATTTCCATGATATTGCTTTTTCATTAAAATTGAAATGGACTGAATAAAAGGCAAGTGATTTAAATCAAGTCGCCGGATCGCTTGAACAGAGCTTGCGCGTATAATAGCGGGCTCTATTCATTCAGACGTTGTTCGTTGCTAATCGTGTTAAAAATCGAGCTTGCGTCTTGTGAGCCCTCGCCCTAACGATAAGACATCAGATGCACTGAGAAGGGGGTTCAGGTGGCAAAAGTGAGCAGGCTTTATCATTATCCAATCAAAGGCCTGAGCCCTCAAACACTCAAACAGGTTGTTTTAGAAAAGGGCAAAGGATTTCCCTTTGATCGCGTCTACGGGATTGCCCGCCATGATAGTGGCTATGATCCGGTGGCCTATAAGCCGCTTCCTAAGACACATTTTATTGTCTTGGTGAAAGAAGAGAGACTTGCAACATTAAAAACCCATTTTGATACAACAACGCATCATTTGCATATTCGCGCAGAAGGGTATGACGTCTTTGATGAAGATATCAGCACTGAAATGGGGCGTGAAAAAATGGCCGATTATTTTGCGACATTATTTCATCTGAGTGATGTAGAAAAACCGATTATCGCTGTTGGAGAGAACAAGCGCTTTACTGACATTTCAGTTCACTCCGAAACAATGATGCATGCCGTCTCGCTGATCAATCTCAATTCCATCAGAGATCTGGAGGCTCGGACAGCAACTAAAATCAATCCCTTGCGGTTTCGTGGCAATATATATCTTGAAGATATGCCAGCCTATCAAGAGTTTGATTGTCTCAATCAAGACATTTTAATTGGTGAAACGCGACTCAAAATTTTTCGCCGCACGCGGCGTTGTGCCGCAACGGATGTGAATCCAGATACCGCGATCCGTGATCTTGCCATCCCACGGATGTTAATGGAGACGTTAGGCCATGCCGATATGGGTGTTTATGCTGAAGTCATGGAAGGCGGCCCGATAGAGATCGGCAGTGTGGTCAAATTGCCTGCTCTTTAAAAAGGGTCAATGCGTATATGCATAGGCTGTGGCGCGTGATTTTTATTTTTGCGGTTTTGTGATAAGCAAACCGTCATGAACAA
>CAWUMW010000318.1:0-2506 GCA_963923415.1 uncultured Hyphomicrobiales bacterium
TGATAGATTGATCACGATGAGGGAGATCGGAGTGTGACAACAGACGGCCCGACTTTACTGGACTATCCGATCCGCAGCTTTGAAAAATTACGCTATGCGGATACGGATCGTCAGGGACATGTCAATAATGCTGTTTTTTCAACCATGTTGGAAACAGGGCGCACAGAATTATTGCTGGCAACGGCTGAGTCCTTTTGCATGGAGGGCTGCGCCTTTGTTATTGCCCGGCTACAGATTGATTTTCGGGGTGAAATCACTTGGCCGGGCCGTGTAGAGATTGGAACGCGTGTGGAGCGTGTCGGCTCAAGTTCCATGACACTCGATCAGGCTTTATTTCAGGGTCAACACTGTGTCGCTACGGCGCAAACAGTGATTGTGCAAATGAATGAGCAAACCCGCCGCTCACAGCCTTTGTCTGAACATGCGGTGGCGCGGTTAAAGGCTTTGATTTCAGCCTCGTGATGGCCTGTTGGCCCTAACCCCTTAAGCCGTCAGCAAATGGATCCTGCGGATCTCGATGCAGCGTTGCTTCTGCCACAATATATGCGCGTCCCCGAATGGTCGGGATAATCTGCCCTTGGGCGTTGCGGCGATAGCGGGCGATAAAGCGACTGCCGATTACACTTTCTTGGATCCATTCTTGATCTGGGGCGAGCTTGCCGTCTTCTGCGAGGCAGGCCAGCTTGGCGCTGGTTCCCGTGCCGCAGGGCGACCGATCATAGGCCCCCCCTGAGCATAAAACGAAATTACGGCTTTGCGCTTCAGGTGCCAAGGCAGGTCCAAAAAATTCTATATGATCAACGGGTTCGCCATGCGTGCCTGTAATGCCGTGCTGCGCCAAAGCATCAGACACCGCTTGTGCGGCTTGCGTTAGATTTTGGATCTGCTTTGGGACCAGTGGATAGGGTGAGGATTGAGCCAGAAAAAACCAATTGCCCCCATAGGCAACATCACCGGTGATGGGGCCAAGCCCTTTGACTTCGATGGTCAGGTTTTTTTGCGTGCGGTAACTGGCAATATTTTCTATTTGCACTTCATTGGGGGAGAGCAAAGTGACATTGACAATGCCCACCGGTGTTTCAAAGCGATGCGCCCCAAGCCCGATGCGCCCCATGTGAAAAAGTGTCACAGCCACGCCGATTGTGCCATGGCCGCACATGCCCAAATAGCCGCCATTGTTGAAATAAATCACGCCAGTGGCACAGGTTGAATCAACAGGTGGGCAGAGTAAGGCGCCAACCACGGCATCAGAACCGCGCGGTTCATTGACGGCAAAAGAGCGCACCGCATCATAGTCAGTTTGAAACCGATGAAGGCGCTCAGCGAGGGATCCGGTGCCAAGATCCGGGCCGCCAGAAATAATGACCCGCGTGGGTTCGCCCTCAGTATGGGAGTCAATAACCTTCATGATAGAACTTTCATGGTTGGTGATCCTCTCTCAGTCCCGGCGAGCGGGCCAATTCCGATACCAGTTTTTAAACAGGGCCAATTGGTCACGGGCATAATGTTGCTGACTGGGGGATAATTGGTCGCTAGCGTTAAAATGGAGCGTATATTCGGGATGCCCTTCAAGCACCATCAGATATTTGTAAAATAGAACCAGATCGACGCCCTCATCAAAGGACGACAAAATAGCCAGGGCTTGTTCGAGTTCGAGCGCCTGTGCCCGGGCTTGCGCATCACCTTTTGCAGCCTGTTCGCATAACGCAACCAGATGCAAGACTTCGCGTGGTAAGGCATTGCCAATGCCGGTGATGGCCCCGACCGCGCCGCAATGAACATAACCGTGGAAGACTTGTGTATCCACACCCACCATCAAGATGACAGAGTCGTCCTGGCTGGTGATATGTTCGGCTGCATAGCGCAAAGATGCAGCCCCCCCAAATTCTTTAAACCCAACCAAATGCGCATAGCGCGCACGCAAGCTAAAGAACAGATCCGCGCGTGTTTCATATCCGTAATAAGGGCTGTTATAAATTACCGAAGGTAAGTCAACAGCAGCTTCAAGCACAGACTCAAAATGCGCCCGCTGGGCCGCAACCGAGGAACCACGCGAAAGCACACGCGGGATCACCATCAAACCCTGTGCGCCGACTTTTTTGGCATGGGCTGCCAGTGCGCTGGCGCGTTGGGTGTTTTGTGCGCCGGTGCCAACAACAACCGGGACGCCGGCCTTTACCAAGGCTTCAACGCCTTGCATGCGTTGCTCATCGGTCAATAGAGGCCAATCCCCCATCGATCCGCAATAGACGACACCGCTCATGCCGTCTGCGATTAGTTTTTTGCCCATGGCTGCGAGGGCGTTAAAATCGGGTGTCCGGTCCTTGTGACATGGGGTCATCAAAGCAGGAATAACGCCTTTGAAAAGAGGTGACGTCATGAACTTGTTTCCTCAAACCTAAATCAGAGTGTGTTGTGTTTCGTTTTGGTTTTACCACTAGGGATAACCATGAAACGAAATGGCGTCCATGTCTATGAAGGATCGTGCGTTCTTTTAAAAAATATC
>CAWUMW010000319.1:0-2492 GCA_963923415.1 uncultured Hyphomicrobiales bacterium
CGTTGATGGTGGCAAGGCCCGCATTGATGCGCTCAACACTGACATCATGCAGATGCACTTCATAACCAGAGGCGGCACAAACCTGAGCAATCCCATTGCCCATTTGACCCGCACCAATGAGACCGACCTTGCGAATTTCCATCGAACTGTTCCTGCTCCCGCTCAAGCAAAAAGACTTATTAAATCCTGTTTCTCCCGTGCCTCATCACGCTCTTAACCTTGAGCCGCTAGGCGTTGGTCAAAGCTTTGTGGAGATCAGGCAAAACCGTATAAAGATCAGCAACCAATCCATAATCGGCCACTTGGAAAATGGGCGCTTCCTCGTCTTTGTTAATTGCAACAATGACTTTGGAATCTTTCATGCCGGCCAGATGCTGAATCGCACCTGAAATACCGACAGCAATATAAAGATCGGGTGCCACCACTTTGCCTGTTTGGCCAACCTGCCAATCATTGGGCGCATAGCCCGCATCAACGGCAGCGCGTGATGCGCCCATTGCTGCACCCAAGGCATCGGCCACAGGTTCAATATAGGTTTTGAAATTTTCGGCATTTTGCATAGCCCGGCCACCCGAGATAATAATCTTGGCCGAGGTCAATTCCGGACGATCCGATTTCGACAAAGCTTCGCCAGAAAATTGCGAGACAGACGCAGGAGCCGCAACCGGAACCGATTCAATGGGTGCCGCATTGCCCAAACCGGACGCTGCAAAAGAGGCTGTGCGAACTGTGATCACTTTAATCGCATCTGTGGACTGCACGGTTTGAATCGCATTGCCTGCATAAATAGGCCGCTCAAATGTATCCGCCGATAACACCGCCGTAACATCTGAGATTTGCATGGAGTCAATCAAGGCTGCTACACGCGGCAAAATATTTTTGCCGTTGCTGGTTGAAGGCGCAACAATCGCCCCATAGGCTTGCGCATGGGCCGCAATCAAAGCCGCCATGGGTTCTGCCAATTGATGGGCGAGTGATGCATCCTCGGCACATAAAATTTTTGCCACGCCGTCCAATTGCGCCGCAGCCTCTGCAACAGCGCGCACAGACTGCCCAGCCACCAAAACATCCACAGGAGCCCCAAGCGCCTTAGCCGCCGTCAGGGCCTTATGGGTTGCATCTTTCAAACCCGATCCGTCGTGCTCGGCGATCAATAATGTGGTCATGACAACACTCCCGCCTCATTTTTCAATTTATCAACCAGCTCCGCCACAGAGCCGACTTTGACCCCAGCTTTGCGTCCTGCCGGCTCGGCGGTTTTGAGCACCTTCAGACGTGGCGTGATATCCACCCCATAGGCCTCAACAGTTTTTTCATCAATCGGCTTTTTCTTAGCCTTCATAATATTGGGCAGGCTCGCATAACGCGGCTCATTCAACCGTAAATCCGTGGTGATAATGGCCGGCAAGGCCAAGGTAACAGTTTGCAATCCGCCATCAACTTCCCGCGTGACGGCCACATGGCTGTCAGAGAGATCAACTTTAGAGGCAAAGGTGCCCTGTCCCCATCCCAATAAAGCCGCCAGCATTTGGCCTGTGGCATTGCTGTCATCATCAATGGCTTGTTTGCCAAGCACAACCAGCGATGGGCCCTCTTCTGCAATGACGGCTTTCAACAATTTGGCAACCGCCAGCGGCTCAACCACAGCGTCGGTTTTAATCAAAATGCCGCGATCAGCGCCCATGGCCAAAGCAGTGCGGATTGTTTCAGCCGCCTGAGCCGGACCAATCGAAACAATCACAATCTCCTGCGCTTTGCCCGCCTCTTTCAGGCGCAGCGCTTCCTCAACTGCAATCTCATCAAAGGGATTCATCGACATTTTGACATTGGCGAGTTCAACGCCTGATCCATCCGCTTTGACGCGGATTTTCACATTGTAATCAACCACCCGTTTCACGGGAACAAGAATTTTCATTCCGGACACCTTTTAGCGGCTTCACGACATCATTCAGGGCTTGGGAACCTAAAGCCCTCGCTTCTCACTTGTCAACGCAGGTAAAAGTCTATTTGCCGCATTCAAGACGTCAATGCCCGTCCGGGACGCCTAACCGACGCTGAGCGCCACCCACGCCCAACAGAGCGGGAGAGCGATCCGGTTGATAAAAATTGTATATTTTATATATATATCATAAGGTTAGTGGTATTTTGAACCTTCGCGACCCTTCCCCGCGCGCCAACCCTCTCCCTTTAAGAAGACTTCTATAAAAACCCGGCCCACCCTTATACAGCCAAACGGGGCCAATAAGGCCCAAGAGTGCCCAAGAGCGCCTGATCGGCCCACTTTGAGCAATGGTGGGCTTCATCAGGCGGGCCCTGGGTTTATTTCGCTTTTGAAATCAAAACACTTGTGCATTGTTGGCCTGCATGCTATCCGCGCAACCGACTGCCCAATGCGTTCCCCGGAGAGATGGCAGAGTGGTCGAATGCACCGCACTCGAAATGCGGCATAGGGGCAACCCTATCGGGAGTTCGAATCTCCCTCTCTCCGCCAT